>CAZFOX010000261.1:6373-6927 GCA_964520565.1 uncultured bacterium
CGGGCGGGGCCTTCCCAAATTGCCGCGGAAATTTTCGTCCGTATCCCGCCCCTTTTGATGGCCGCCGCTGGCCACCGAGCGTCCGCCAATCGAACAAAACCCCCTGACGATCGCTTCATCGTCCCGGAAAGCGCGGTCGCCATGAAGTTCAATAAAGTCCTCGCCGATCATGCGAATGTAATCGAGGCAATACGGTCGATCAGGGTGACGGGCCAATTGAACCTGTTGCCAGGGGGTCAGATGGGAGAAAATCTCTTCCAACAGCGTATGCAATTTCTCTTTCAGCGGCTTGATCTCACTGGATAGATCGATATCCCGCGACGACGCATACACCTCCAACTGTTCGATTTTGGATTCGATTTCACGGAGAGGTTTTTCAAATTCCAAATAACGCATGACCGTCTTCCCTGTTTGACGTGGAATGCAAGGCTATTTTTAACCAAAGATATTAAAATTCAGGTTTCTGCAAATCCATTCAAGGCTCGAAACATATTCGACAAGTATAAATTCGCAGAATCGCCTTGAGAGAATCTAACTGATAATCCGGCAAAAAG
>CAZFOX010000262.1:0-5797 GCA_964520565.1 uncultured bacterium
CGAATCGGTTCACAACCATTTCATGGTGGATTGGTTTTTACAGAAAGGACACGAAGTTCTCTTCCTGACCGACACACCAGAGCAGTTCCCTTTCCCAGAGGTTCAACAGTCCATCGCCCCCCGGCATGGCGGAGGCCCATTTCGACACCTCTACGCCGCATATCGTACACGGCAATGGATTCGCCGGTGGAAACCCGATATCGTGCACGCTCATAATGTCACAGGCTATGGATACTGGGGTGCGTTATCCGGTTTTTCACCCTTGGTCATGACTACTTGGGGCTCCGACCTGCTCATTCACTCCCGGCAAAACGCTTTTATCCGTTGGCTTATTTCGTACTGTCTGCGGAAAGCCGATTTAATCACCGGCGATGCGGAAAGCCTGTGCCAATTGGCAGAAACCTTATCCGGTGGCCGTGTGGAAATCCGCCTTCTGCAATGGGGCGTCGATCTCGCACGATTTTCCAACAACCCCGATGAAGAATTTCGAAAGGGATTACGGGGAGAAAGCGAATGGGTGTTTCTGAGCACGCGCCGCCTGCGGCCTCTCTACAACATCGACGTCATTCTGCGAGCCTTCGCCAAAGCTCGTCCCTATCTGCCGTCCAGCCGCCTGGTCGTTGTGGGAGACGATACGCAAAAAAAAGAACTGGAAAATCTGGCGGACGCACTTTCCCTATCCAATAACGTACTCTTCACCGGTTGGCTTCCTCGTGAAAAAGTGATAGAAACGCTGTGCGCTTCCGATGTATTTCTATCGGTTCCGTCCAGCGACAGTACAGCCTTGTCGCTCCTGGAAGCGTTTGCCGCCGGCCTTCCGGTCATCGCATCCGATTTACCCGCCAATCGCGAATGGATCGAAGCGGGACAGGGCGGGATTCTGATACCGCCGGGCGACGAGACTCTCCTGGCGAACGCCATGATCGAACTGGCGCGCCATCCCATCCGCATGCAGGAATGGGGAAAACGAAACCGGCGAATTGTCGAAGAACGGGGAAACCGGCAGACCGAAATGCTAAAATTGGAAAACTGGTACAAAGAACTGATCCAGCAGACAAAGAAATAAAGGACTATTTTCACGATGAATTGGAAAGTGCCGCTCTTCATGCCCGACTTTACCGAAGAGGATGTGCAACAGGCTTGCCAGCCTATCCGGGATAGCTGGCTGACAATGGGAGAACGAACGCAGGCTTTCGAGGAAACCTTCGCCCGTCAACTTCCCATCCGCCATGCAATAGCAGTCGCCAATGGAACGGCGGCGCTCCACCTGGCGCTGATCTGTGCGGATGTTTCCCCGGGCGACGAAGTGATCGTCCCCTCTCTGACCTTTGTCGCCTGCGCCAACACGATCCTCACTCTGGGCGCCAGGCCGGTTTTCGTGGACTGTACCAGCGAAGACGACTGGACATTTTCCCCAGCCGACTTTCAACGAAAACTCACCGATCGCACGCGCGCGATCATGGTCGTGCATTACGCCGGATTCCCCTGCCGGATGGAAGAAATCCTTCCCATCGCCCGCGAACGGGGGCTCAAAGTGATCGAGGATTGCGCCCATGCGCTGTTCACTTCACGGAACGGACAAACCTGTGGCACGTTCGGCGATCTGGCGGCATTCAGTTTCTTCAGTAATAAAAACATGACCACCGGCGAAGGCGGGATGGTAGTCACTCCCCACGATTCATTGAACGATCGTTTAAGGAAACTCCGCTCGCATGGCATGACGTCGTTAACGTTAGACCGGCACCAGGGACGCGCGATCTCCTACGACGTCGTCGAACCCGGCTACAATTACCGAATTGACGAAATTCGTAGCGCTCTCGGTCTCAGCCAATTACAGCGGCTTTCCTCGAATCTGGGCAAACGCCGGGAAATCTACAAAATGTACAACGAACGATTGAAAAGTATGGAGGACATCCGCCTGCCTTTTTCGGAACACGTGACCGATGAAGTGGGATATCATATCTATCCCATACTTCTGGATCAAAGAATCGACCGGGAAAACCTGATCCAAAAAATGAAAGAGGATGGCATTCAAACCTCCATCCATTATCCGGCCATCCATCGATTTTCCGCTTACGCACAATATAAGGATCGAGCCGCCTGCCCGATTACGGACGATGTGGCGGCTCGTGAACTGACGTTACCTTTCTATCCGGGAATGACGGAAGCCGAAGTCGGATGGGTTTGCCAATCGCTCAAGAAACACATTCTCCAGCGATGACCCGGCGCAGGATTAAATGGCAGATTGTTTAGCCCGCTGCCAAACAAAACGATTGTGCCGATCAGGCGTTCATCCACTCGGGCCGGTAGGTTTTATTGCGAATTTTATAAACCGTATTGATAAACTCTTCTTTCGCTTTTTGTGAACCTTCGCTGGCCAATACCCGCATCATTTCTTTTTGCGCCATGTCGTCAAACAATCGGGCGGACATGAGGACTTTGACCGGCTCGTCCAGGGAATACCGCTTCACCATAAAAGCCAGCGTCCCTTCGGAATCCGGATCGAGGTCCAACGTCTTCATTTCATCGGTGAATTGCGTGTATTTTTTCCATCTCTCATAACGATACATGGAATAAACCACAATGAGGATCAGAAAAGCCAGTATCAGGAAGAAATAGAATAACGTACTGGCATCGAACGATTGCGTCTCGATGAAGCGAAAATGAAATTCCCCCTCCGAACCGGCTTTCAATACAAAACGGCAACTATCATGAAATCGATGCAGGCATTGTTCGATCACGGCGGTTCCCTCTCTCGAAAATGGATTAGAACTCTCCCACACCGTCCGCATCCACACATAAAAAAGAAAAATAATCTTTCCCATTCTCGACCGCCAGATCAAAAGCCTTAGCCCTATTTCTGAAATCTGTCGCAACAAGGTCAAAAGGTTATGCACAAGTTACTGGCTTCATCAGTATTTTTGTTGGCATTTCTCTT
The DNA here is from genome assembly GCA_964520565.1 of uncultured bacterium. Lineage (GTDB taxonomy): Bacteria > Hinthialibacterota > Hinthialibacteria > Hinthialibacterales > Hinthialibacteraceae > CAZFOX01. The sequence goes on from CAZFOX010000262.1 coordinate 2,939, forward strand.
CCCGTCATTTATAATTTCTCCTATCGAAAATAATCCATAACGTTGGAGTATCTCCCAAAGTACCTCTCCAGTGGAATTCCTTATGTTCCCGTTCTACTATCCAGATACCTTTTCTATTCGACCGTTGTGGATTGTTCTGTTCTTTCTGGCGATGGAAACGTCGTTCGCATCCAACCGCCGGCTCGAGATTCCATCCGATTCATCTCTTGTCCGCTCCTCCAATCCCTCTTCATCGCAAGTGAATGCCATATCAACTCGATCGATCCGTTTTTCCGGTTTGGATTGGGATATTAAAGAGGGGATAAACCTGGGTCCTCAGAATAACAATTGGTCTGCCACTCCCGATCATGTCTGGGTGGATGAGCTGGGAAAGCTTCATCTGCGAATAACCAGGAATGACAATCGTTGGTATTCTTCTGAAATCATCTGCCGAGATTCTCTGGGGTATGGCCGTTATACCTGGATGATTGAAAGTCCAATCGACCGGTTGGACGCTAATGTAGTTCTTGGTTTATTTACTTATTTGGATGCGAACCGCAACGGCCTGATCGAACCGGAGAATGGAGATGGAGAAATCGACATCGAATTTTCTCGTTGGGGCGATCCATCGGCGGATTATAATACGGTCTATGCCATTCATCCCACGTATCCCGACAAATCCAATCGCGACCGTTTTCTTACTCAATTGAACGGCTCCTATTCCACTCACTCATTTTTATGGTTACCGGGTGAAATCCGCTTTCTCAGCACCCATGGATTTTACCTCTCTCCACCAAATGAAAAAATGATCATTCGAAACACAATAATGAATCACGTTACCGTTCCGATCCCAAACGGTGAAAAGGTGCATATGAATTTCTGGATATACAAACCGACACCCGCTTCTTCTTCTCTGGAAATTGTCATAACGCGTTTCCTGTTCGAACCGCTCTCTCTCCAGCCGACTCCCACACTGACCCCCATCCCTACCACCGGAATTCTCCATTGGAAGATGTACGAATAATCCATTCCAACAACCATATAGGACGAAACGGCAAAAAGTCATTAACGTAAATTCAATCCACATAACTTCGCGGATCGATCCAAGTGACTGGTACAAGATATAGTGTGAGTTTCGTCTTCAAGACACTTTTTGCCGGATTGTCATATAGGGATTGGTTTCATAGGAATCGCCTTACCTATTTGTCGATTCGATCCGCTTCTCAACAAATTCATACAATCGCAGCAAAGCGTCTGCCGTCAATTCCTCCCGGATGGCCGGTGTGAGTTGGGGATAGGCGCAGGCTTCCAGGCTGGTAATCGCTTCATCCAAGGGGCCGGTAGAGAGCGCCAGCCCACTCTCGAAACGCTGCAGATGGCGCAATTCATGCGCGAGCGCCGCGCGCCATCGCATCGCCGAGTTGGGATCGCTACCCGTTCCCGGATTCAGATCGCTCCCGATATGAATCACACCGTTCTCTTCGTCGAGGTAACAACGGCTGCCGGATTGGCGATGAATGACGAGACGCTGGGGATCGCCGCCGAGTTCAATCCACCAGGCGAGTATCTTCTTTTCCTGTTCGCCCTGTATCGGATCGCGCGAGCGGTCGCCGCTTCGCGATCCTCGTATCGGAATACGCATGTTCCCCAATCAATAACTCCGTCCTTGGATTTTCTTGTCCCCTCATTTCTTCTCCGGAGTGGATGCGGCAGAATCTTCAACTTGTTTCCACGACCGAACGTAATCGATGGAGAACGTGGAAGGCAGGTCTTCTTTTTTGGGCAAACCGAACCATTCGGGCATGGTTTCGCTATCGAAATTCATCCGCAACGGTTGATGCCAGTACTTGTTTTCCAGTGTTCTTACTACTTGGCCATCAACGTACCATTTCAGCCATTTTTCATCCCACTCCAACGCATACACGTGATACTCATCCGCCAGTCGGTAGGGCGATTCCCAGATCGCCGATTCGGAAAGATGCTCTTTCACGGTCGGTGTATGCATGACGTGGACGGTCATATGATACTTTCTCTCATGCTCGGGAGCGCCGCCGCCGATTTCAAAGATATCGATTTCCGTCCAGATTTCCGGAGTACTTTCATAAAACCAAAATGCGCTGGAGGCATGTGAATCCATAGGTTTGCACCGAATCTCAAAATAACCATAAAGTACCAGCGCCTTGCTCTTCACCGCCGCTGTAGTAAAGGTGTGATAGCCTTCCGGCAAATCGGGCAAATCTTCGGCGCGCGCCGTTAAACGAAGTTCCCCTTCATTCACCGTGACATTTTTTGGAGAGAAGTAACCCGGTTGCCTTCCCTTCCATCCAGGATTATGGTCGTACCATTTCGTGACATCCAAAACCGTTCCGTTGAATTCATCCGTCAATTCCGGAATCGGTATCCAGCGCGATTCTTTGGGAGGATCGGAATAAACAAGCGGCACAAAAACAAACGGCAGAAAACAAACCAACAAATTACGCATGATACCCTCCTTCGATCATACAATCCCGTTCTCATTTCCACGATCCAAACGAGTAGAACGACCGCCTGAAACAGTCGGGTTTTTCTCTCAATTCGTGAATTATATTATTTTTTCTCCCCCCATGAGAAGATCAGGGTGAGGGCGACTTTCCTATCACCTCTCGCTCCTGTCATTGCGAGCGAAGCGAAGCAATCAAACTCCCTCGCCCTCCAGAAAATGGCCGGGGTGAGGGACAGAATTGCTTCCACATGCGGGCGGCGGGGACGCCCGCGCTCCCTGTCACTCCCTCGTCCTCCAGAAAATGGCCGGGGTGAGGGGCGGAATTGCTTCCCCCTGCGGGCGAGGACGCCCGCGCTCCCTGTCACTCCCTCGTCCTCCAGAAAATGGCCGGGGTGAGG
>CAZFOX010000262.1:5897-6918 GCA_964520565.1 uncultured bacterium
GGCGGAATTGCAGCCAAATACGGGCGGGGACGTTCGTGCTCCCAGAAACTCCCTTGTCCAGAGAGTCCAGGTGAGGGAATCGCTTAAAAGAACGTTTGATCCATCTGGCCAAACGCCGTATCGTAACTCCGGTCGCTTTGATTCTTCAGGCGATAGGCCTTCCAGACATCCCCATTCGAAACCACGCCGTTAGACGGCGCATAGGGAACCGAATGTCCTTGTGAAATTAACCAACAAACATCCGATTCGTCTCCATCCGGTCCGCAGGCGATAAAACACCAATAAGCGCCCAGGGGAGAATTGGGACAATGACTGGTTCCATAGGTATAAAAAAGATGAGGCGTGAAGGGATCCACCGGAATGCCGGTTATATAGGCAATAGGTGTGGTTAACTGGACGTAGATTCGCCCGTCTTTATTGGGCGAATAGCAATTAAAATTAGCCTGTTCGCAGGTTTTGCCGATATAGGATGAACCGTAGACCGTGATGTTGCATAATTCGGGTTCCCCAGTACCCTCATCGTTGCCATCCACCATCCACTTATTGGTATCGGCATGGCGCATCAGATTCATTTGAAACAGATTTTTCATATCCGCATAGGTTCTTGCACATTTGGCCCGAATCTGTGCGTTCAAGAAATTGGGCACGGCAATAGCCGCCAGGATTCCGATAATGGCCACAACAATCAACAATTCGATCAAAGTGAAACCACGTCTCATGATTAGCCTCTCATCGTTTCATCAGGATAGAAATAACATCCCGGCAATTTACAATTGGCGCGTACGCGCCGTCACAATATCGTATCATAAAAGTACCATCGAAAGAATTAATTTTCCAAGATTACCTTCCCATATTCACCCCGTGAGGAATTTTGCTTTTCCCTCACCTGAATCCTTGACAATCAACCGCTCCTGGACATAATTATGACTTGGTTGACAGCCGATTCTGCAGGAGTAGCTCAGTTGGTAGAGCTTCTCGTTGCCAACGAGAAGGTCGCGGGTTCGAGTCCCGTCTCCTGCTC
>CAZFOX010000263.1:0-6916 GCA_964520565.1 uncultured bacterium
GGTAGTACCTACGGCGATTTGTGGGAATGGGATGGAATCCAGTGGCAGGAAATGAAACTGGATGTCTTGCCGGGCAAGCGGGAGGCATTTGGATTTACGTACGATTCCTCCAACCGGCGCCACATTCTCTTTGGTGGGTATGGCGAGTTATCCCTATTGGACGATATGTGGACGTGGGATGGAGTCGAATGGAAAGAATTGACACCGGCTAAAAAACCTTCCGCCCGCATAAAAACCAGTATGGCGTTTGATGAAAACCGGGGCGAGATTGTTCTTTTTGGCGGATTGGATTTTAACGAACTCTATGGCGATACCTGGATCTGGAATGGTCAAACCTGGACAAAGAAAATGACGCCTACTGCGCCTTCCCCCCGTATTGACCATCAACTTTTCTACGATCCGATTCTTCGTAAAGTGATCTTATTTGGCGGGTACGATGGATCGAAAACCTACCGGGATATGTGGTCGTGGGATGGATCGAAATGGACCAAAATTACTTTTACTCAAGGTCCTTCCGCCCGCGATTCTTTTTCCATGACATACGATTTACAACACCAGGTTACTCTTTTGTTTGGCGGTATGGATTCAAGCAGTCAATTCCTCAATGATTTGTGGGCTTGGAATGGTAGCAAATGGACGGAAATAACCGCCATCGATCACCCTACTCCCCGGCAATATGGTTCTATAACATACGATCCGGAAAACAACCGTGTTGTTCTATTTGGTGGAGAGTATGGAGATACCGATAAAGATATCGATCCCCTGGGCGATACCTGGGCATGGAATGGAGAGACCTGGGTTCAATTGCACAAGGGTGCTGTGGAATTCATTGATTTTGTATACCAGCTGCACGATCAGGGCCTTAACCCAATAATTTTCGATAACCGCGGTGAATTAACCGAGATGGTGATGGGAGAAGGCTCGAAAGAAGAGGCAATTGGTGTCGCTTTTTCCGGGAAAATCGACAATGGCGAATTGAAAATGGGACGAATCATTCTGAATGGATGGTTTGCGAGCAATGAATGTAAAGATAAACTTCCTCAAAATGAATTGGCGAACGCCATCACACATGAGTTCGGTCATTTTATAGGGCTTGGCCATTCTCAGTTTTACGGTCACCTTCGGTCGAATTCGTTAGGATCGGATGAAAGCTTTACAGCTTGCATGTATCCATTCTCCGGAGAAGGAGATGATTTTCCTCCCATTGCGTTACGTTATGATGATCGGGTATCCCTATCTTCCTTGTATCCATCGGCCGATGGGGTATTCGAACAAACCCTCGGTTCTATTTCGGGGAAAGCGCTTTTTCAGGATGGAACGCCTGTTTTGGGAGGAATCGTTGTGGCGCGGTCTGTTTCGGATCGCCTGAATACGGTGGTTTCTCGTCCTACGGATGAATTAGCTTCTTTCACGGGCGATTTTTTGATTCCTGGTTTGCCTCCCGGTCAATACGAAGTATGGATAGAAGCGGCCAATCCCAGCAGTACAGGCGCTTCGGATGTTGGGTATCATTCCGTCTATGAAAAAGGACCTGCTTTTCTCAATCCTCCCCGGCCCGAATATTACAATAGCCATGCTGAAAGCGGGAATTCGGAAACCGACAATCCCAGTTTTCTTTCTTTGGTAGAGGTCTCGGCGGGGCAAGATACTCCAGTTGTTTTTGTATGCGAAAAACTCGGAGATAAAAAAGAAAGAATGGCTCAGATTCTTGCTTATGGATCACCCATGTTGGGTGGAATCAATGGTAAAAAACGGGCTCATTATCAGGATCCTTTTTCCATTGTAGTAACGGATTCCATAGCCGACCTTCAAGTATCGATCACTCCGCACGCTCCTCTGTCCTATGGTATCCGGATCGACCGCGACCAGGAGATAGTGTTTTCCGGTTCCTGCCCGATCAATCGAGAGGATTCCTGCCTGGTTTACGATCGAAATCGAAAGCGGTTTATTCTCTATGGCGGCCAATCGGAAACCGGTTTGATGAACGACTTATGGGAATGGGATAGAAATCAATGGACTCGAATAACTTATTCCGGCGGGCCGGAACTCCGAAAAGAATTCGCTCTCGCATTTGATGAGGAACGAAATCAAATTGTCCTGTTCGGTGGTGTGAATCCAGATGCCGAATATTTACAGGATACCTGGATATGGGATGGTGTAAAATGGGAGAAGAAATCTCCGGCCGTTTCTCCTCCCCCTCGTTACGGTCATACTCTGACGTTCCATTCAAAACGGAAAAACATCGTCTTATTCGGCGGTTTGGGAAAAGAAAATGAGTATCTTAACGATCTATGGGAATGGGATGGAAATAATTGGATTGCGATACCCGCTGTGAATTCTCCGGCAGGCCGGCTTTATGGTGCAATGGTCTACGACAACGACCGGGATCGGCTTGTTCTCTTTGGTGGGGCCGACAAAGATAATCGATTAAACGATACCTGGGAATGGGATGGGAATACCTGGCAGGAAATGAAATCCGTCAGCGTTCCCGATCCACGTGTCGGTCAATCGGTCGTTTACGATCCGAAACATAAAAAAGTCTTTCTTTTTGGAGGCCGGACGGAAGAGGCGCGTCTGAACGACATGTGGGAATATCAACAGGGACAATGGACACGTCTGATGCTAAATCCACTTCCTTCGCCGCGTTCGGCAACCCTTCAAACCGCGTACGATTCAGACCTTTCCCGAATGGTGATCTATGGCGGAATTGCGGCTGACGATCGAACGCTGGGGGATATCTGGGAATTTGATGGCCAGCAGTGGTTTGATGTTTCTCCAGTCGTTTCCGGTTTCCAAGGCGAGCATACTATTTATCTAAACCGTTTAGCCGATAGCAATCCCCGCTTGGAAAATGGGACATACTATATCTGGCTTTATAGTCTCTCCCAGGAAGCGGGAACGTATTCCATCGTTGTTCGTTCGTCTTCCGTCGAGAATGTTACGCAGCTGAGCGAGTGGGAATTATACTAAAGAAGAATGTATATTTTTTATCACTTGGTCAACAAACGTTTGGGAAGTTCGCTTATCCATTGCATGATTACAAAGAAAAGCGGAACGAAGAAAATCGCCAGAAATGTGGCGACGATCATGCCACCTATTACGCCAGTTCCGATTGAATGGCGACTGGCCGATCCCGCCCCCTCGCTGATCGCTAGAGGGAGCACGCCAAGAATAAAAGCCATCGATGTCATGATGATGGGACGTAACCGCAACCGTGCCGCTTCGGTAGCGGCGTCGAGTAATCCTTTTCCTTGTGCGCGAAGTACCGAACAGAATTCCACGATCAGAATCGCGTTTTTGGCTGACAATCCGATCAGGGTTAATAATCCGATCTGGAAATAGATATCGTTTGAAATTCCCCGCCAATGGATCGAGAGAATCGCACCAAACACTCCGAAGGGAACAACAAACAGTACGGCGAAGGGGAGAATCCATTTCTCATATTGGGCTGCCAACACGAGAAATACCACTGCCAGTCCGAAACCGATCACCCAAGGGGCCTGGTTCCCGGCTTTGATTTCCTGATAGGATGTTCCACTCCATTCAAATCCATATCCAGCCGGTAACACTCTGGCAGCCGTTTCTTCCATGATCCGCATGGCTTCACCGGTGCTGTGACCGGGAGCAGGTTCGCCGGTGATCTGGACAGATGGAAACGAATTAAACCGGCTGACAATATTAGGCCCGGATTGATTTTGGATGGATAACAGACCTGAAAGGGGTACCATTTTTCCCGCACCATTACGGACGAAATAGTTGGAGATATTTTCTGGGGATTGACGGAATTGAGATTCCGCCTGCAGAAGGACGCGGAAAATCCGTCCGTATTTTACAAAGTCATTTACATAATAAGAACCCAGATACGCTTGCAGGGTGTCGAACACTTCATTGATCTCTACGTTGGTTGTTTTGACTCTGGCTCGATCCAATTCGATTAAAATCTGGGGAGTGGAAACATTAAAAACGCCATTGAGACCAGTGATTATTGGATTTTTCCCGGCTTCCGCCAGAAAGGTATTCATGACGCTGGCCAATTCGCGTATATCGCCTCCCGCGCGGCTTTGTAATTGAAATTCAAAACCGGCGCGCATTCCGAGTCCCGGGACGGGAGGGGGACTGAAGGGAAGAACGAGAGCTTCTTTGAGTGGTGAGAAATGTTGAAAGATTCTTCCAACCACGGCTTCTGCATGTTGATCGGGTTTTGTCCGTTCTTTCCAATTCGTTAATTCGATGAACATCACTCCGGCGTTTGTGCTGGCAGACATTCCGGCCAGAATATCCTGTCCTCCCAGGGTTACAACATTTTTTACTTCCGGCTGAGCTAATAAATAATCTTCCACCTGCGTTAAGATCACGCTTGTGCGATCCAGAGAAGCACCAGGGGGTAACATGGTTGCCACAATGATGTATCCCTGATCTTCCTGGGGGATAAATCCCGTCGGAACTTTTTTGAATAAACCCATGGTGGCATAAATCAAAATCCCGAAAAGCAGGATTGAAAAGAAGCCAAACTTTATTACCCACCTTACGGTTGATGAATACAAACCGGTTATCGCTTCGAAAATGGCGTCAAACCAGCGGAAAAGAAAGAATTTTTTATGGACGGATGTTAAGAGAATCCGGCAAAGTACCGGACTGAGCGTCAGTGCGATCACACCTGAAATAGTAACAGAAATAGCGATGGTCACGGCAAATTGCCGATACATCTCGCCTGTCATACCTCCCAGAAACGCCACGGGAAGAAAGACCGCCGAAAGAACCAGCACGATGGCAATCACGGGACCGGTCACTTCTTCCATCGCTTTGATCGTAGCTTCTCGAACGGGTAAACGGTCCTGGTGCATGATACGTTCCACATTCTCAACAACCACGATCGCATCATCGACGACGATTCCGATTGCCAACACTAGTCCGAATAAGGTCAGCGAGTTGATGGTGAATCCAAGTGCCTGCATTCCCGAAAACGTCCCGATAATGGCGACCGGTACAGCCAATAGGGGAATTAAGGTGGTTCGCCAACTGCCAAGAAACAAAAATACCACGAGCAATACCAGCAGGATCGCTTCTTTGAAGGTTTCTACGACTTCATCGATGGATAGTTCAATGAATAATGTTGAATCGTAGGGAATATCGTATTTCACGCCTTTGGGGAAATTCAGGGAAAGTTCTTTTAAGGTATCTTTAATACCGGCCGCGGCCTTTAACGCGTTGGCTCCTGGCTGGAGATACGTCATGATGATCGTCGATGGTTTTCCATTCTGGCGGGCAACCAGATCGTAACTTTGGGAACCCAATTCCACACGTCCAACGTCGTTCAATCGAAGAACGGTTCCATTGGGATTCGCACGGAGAATAATCTGTTCGAATTCTTCGGGTGATTCTAATCGTCCCTTTGTAATCACGGGTAGCGTGAGTTCGGTTGTATCTTGATTGGGAAGCGCTCCGATTCGGCCTGCTGCATACAAGCCGTTCTGTTCTCGGATCGCGTTTGCCACATCGGAGACCGTCAATCCCTTGGCCGTAAGCGTATCAGGATTCAACCAAATCCGCATGGAATAATCTTTCGCGCCCGCCACAATTGCGTCGCCGACACCGGGAACGCGGCGAATGCGGTCGATGACGTAAATATTGGCATAATTACTGAGGAATAAATCGTTGTAATTTGGATCGTCCGAATTCAACGAGGCCAATAAGATCATGCTGGTCGACGATTTTTTAACGGTGATACCCTGCCGAACCGCTTCCTGAGGCAGGCGTGGCTCGGCCATTTTTAATCGGTTTTGAATCTCCAGCGCTGCTATATCGAGATCGGAACCAATATCGAAAGTGGCAGTAATTTTTAAATTCCCACTATTAGAACTATAGGATTGAAAATAGATCAGATCTTTCGTTCCGCTGAGTTCCTGTTCGATAGGCGCCGCCAGCGATTGGGCGACAGTTTCCGCGTTGGCGCCTGGATAATTGACGGATATTTCCACCGTCGGCGGCGAAATTTCCGGATACTGGGCGACCGGAAGAGTACGCATGGATATCAGTCCGGCAAGGATGATAATAATCGAGAGAACCGTTGTGAATACAGGACGATCGATAAAGAATTTCGATATCATGATTTTTTATTGGTTACCGTTCGTTTGACGGGTGTTTTCAGAGAAAGGAACCGGATTGACAACCATACCCGGTTGAGCTTTTAAAATACTGTCAACGACAATCCGTTCTCCGGATTGCAGACCGTCCATGACGATCCACTCCTTCCCGCTCCACGTTCCCAAAACGACTTTTCGAAATTCCGTAACGTTGTTTTCGCCGATGACCATGACGAACGTCCCGGATGGAATCTGGTGAATGGCTTTCTGAGGAACGGAAATGCTATTGGGGCGAACCCAACCCAGCATGCGTATTTTAACGAATTGTCCGGCTTTGAGGATCATTTGGGGATTGGGAAATTCGGCGCGAAATTCGGATGTCCCCGTTTCTGGATTGAAGGAGGGGTCTTCAAACGTTAAAGTGCCGGATTGGGGGATAATCTCGCCATCTTGCAGGACGATCTGAAATTGCATTCTTTCTCCTTCTGGGATCACGATTCGTTTGGCTACCGCATCCAGGTGCCAGGCCAGATAATCGCGTTCGCTGACGTGGAAAGAGACATAGAGAGGATCGAGTTGTGTCATTTGTGTCAGAAGACTGTTCCCCATATCGTCCACCAAACTGCCGGGTTCTTTGTATGTTTTGCCGATCAATCCCGATAGCGGTGCGTAAATCGAAGTATAACTTAATTCGAGTTCCGCTTTGGCTAGGTTGGCTTTGGCGAGACGCAAGGAAGCTTGTGCATTATTAAACTCTGTTTCGGCGCGATCGTAATCGCTGGGTGTTGCGTTACCCTTTTCGCGGAGTATCGATAATCGTTGTAATTCGCGAT
>CAZFOX010000264.1:0-6889 GCA_964520565.1 uncultured bacterium
ATTTCCTTGAACGTCTTGCTTTGTTTGGTAAACAATTTCTCCAGGAGTATCGCGGATTCAAAATTCAGCCATCCACTCAATGTGACGGTCGCGCGTTCTTTTTCCAGTAAGGTGACAATCGCACTTTTCCCCCGATACCAGCGCTGATAACGAGGACGTTCCTTTTCCTCGTTGTCAAACTGAATGCCCGCCTGATTCGCCTCCTCGACTCGAACGATTTTTCCTCCCCGGCTTAAAGGATGGTTAATCAGATCCTCGGGCGGCAACGGGTATGCAGTCGGATCGTCGCCGGGCATACATAAAATCCAGATACGCTGCCCTAGGTTGAGTGTTTCCTCGACTTGCAGTAACAGGCCGGTGGCGCTTTCGTTTAGAATCGTCCCCGGCTTTGACTCGTTCGACTCGGCGAAACACCAGAGACAACGTTCGTTCGTTCGACGGCGTTCTTCCCTGGAAAGATGAGAAAGCACAGATTTTTCTCCATAAACTTGGCTGTACACGAACAAATCTACAAGATTTTATTTTCTATTACAAGACGGCTTTTCTCTTTCCCATTTTGATTTTTGAAATGTTCTCAATATTACATTCATGGATAATCGCTTTTTTCTTTCTCCTAGGGAGCTGACGGAAATAGCCAGAGGCAATTACCCTTGGTAGAAACTCACCCATTAACAAGCCTTTCTTCCGCTCGTAAAGCAGGCGTCTCCCTTGGTAGAGTAGGAATCTCCCCTGTAAATGCCCTCAATCCCCTCTCAAAACCAAATCATTGTCAAGCCTTTATTCCCGGCTTCGGAATTTATGATACAATAAAAAATGAGAGGACTATGGATTCGGGACACAAAACCATAGAACGAGGGAAAAATCATGTTCAAGTCCATTCTCCTGGCTGTTGATTCCTCCCATTATAGCGAAGTATGCACGCGGTACGCTCTCGAACACGCCAAACTACTAGGCGCGAAAATAACGGGTTTGAGCGTCTTGGATCGCAAGGAAATGGCCATCATTTATCCCTATTATTACCCCAGCGCCGATTTCCCCCCCATTTTTGACGAATCGATCCTCGAAAATACTGAACTAGTACAAAAACAGAAGGAACGCGCCCAGGACGTTCTCCACCGCATCGAAACGGAATGCCGCGAAATGGATATCCCCTTCTCGGCGGAAATCCGCGATGGCCTGGTTCCCGATGTCATTCTGGAAGAAGCGCAATGTTGCGACCTCCTTTTCCTCGGTAAACATGGCTCGGGAGCTCAATTCAGCTCCGGCTTATTGGGTTCCAACCTGGAAAGCGTCGTTCGCCGCTCCAGTCTCCCCGTGATTGTCACTCCTCATTCCTATCGAACGCTGCAACGGATTCTGGTCTGTTTCGACGGAAGTGAATATGCTCTCCGAGCTTTACGGATTGCTGTTCATCTGGCCGTTTCCTGTCCCCAGGGAATCCTGCAACTCCGGTTGCTCATCGTACAGGATAGCGAAGAAGCCGCTCATCAACTGGCGGAAATGGCTGTAAAATACCTGAGCGCCTATCAGATTCCCAACACTCTCCTATTCCGCCGGGGAGATCCCGTCGAACAAATCATCGATTGCGCCAACGAGGAAAACGCCGATCTGGTGGCGATGGGCGCTTACGGGCACAGCCGTATCCGTGAATTGGTTCTCGGCAGTACGACTGAATCCATCCTGCGGCAAATCAACCGCGCCGTACTGCTCCATCACTAGTAGCCTGACCGTCTGGAATTGCCGGGTTTCTTTCTCCATCCATGAACTCGGATATTCCCTCTCCCACTGGGTCAGGGTGAGGAAAAGGGGAAAACACATGGACCCGTCATATCGTCTTGGTCGCTCTACTATAGCGTTTCTCTAAAGTTCGTGCGTTAATTTCACGCTTCATCTCCGAAAAAGCCAATCTTTTCTCGTTTTTTCAAAACGCAAATAAAAACGTAATCCCGAGAACCACTCCGACTGTCTCGCCCTTTGTCATTGGCGAAATTCTCGCTTCTTCTTACTTGGCTTTCCAGACGACTCCGCCTACCATAACCTTTTGCTGTATGATTCGTTATTCAAAGACGATACGGCAAAAGCCATCAACGCAAATTCGATCCACAAGGCTTCGTGGATTGATCCAACTGACAGATACAAGATATAGTGTGAGTTTCGTATTCTAGTCGCTTTTTGCCGGATCATCTTCAAACATTCCCCGTCCCAAAAAGGACGAATTGTACTACCGGCCTTATGGCCACCGAAAGAAGAGTATGAAACGGTATTTCGCCTGGATTGGATTGATCGGATTTCTTCTCGCTTCTTCGCTCGCAGGGGCGGAAGACAATTTGAATGATTTATACGAAAATGGCAATTCCGCCTTCAGCGCCTCCGACTATACCACGGCTACTTATTACTATGGCCGCATGCTCGAATCGGAGGGATGGGACTCTTTTCCTCAAAACCTCGACGTCCTCCGCAAACTGGCCATGATCGATGAATCCCAGGCCCAATTCGAACAAGCGGTCGTTCATTACCGCCAACTGATCGAACGGCTTTCTTCCTCGCCCCAAAATAACGATCGCAGCATGATGCCCTATTATTTGCAACGCTATGCGGAAAACCTGGAACGAATCGGACGATACGAACAGGCCGGCCAGATTTTATGGCGGCTCGTACGCGAATCCGATTCCGTGAACCAGCCTGCATACTTGACACTCCTCCTCAACAACTACAATTATCAGCGATTAACCGATCCCCAGATCGACGATCTCCGCGCACTCATTGTGCCCGCTCTTCTCGATTCAGTAGGGTGGGAATTCGCCAACCTTCTCTTCAATCAGGAACGTCACTCGGAGAGCCTCGAACTGTTCGACAAACTATGGCCATCCAATCCCATCAAGGCCTGCGAGTATTCCAATGCCATCCTGACTTTATACACCAACGCCAACCGGCTCGACGACCTGTTCAACCGGATCCGGATTCAGCAGGATGCGGCGAATGCCGATCCCTTCTCCCTGATGGTTCTCGAAATCGCCCTGATGGAGGAATCGAACAAAGGCGAAGAAGCCCTGTCGCGCCTCGAACAATTCATCCTCGATCGAATGGGTCTGGGACAATCCGCCGACACGGAACGGATGATCTCCATGATTCCATCGATTTTGTTGGATCGATGGATCGACCTCCTGGCGCGTCATCGCGGAAACCAACCTGCGATTCAAATACTCTCGAACATTCTTCAGGTCGTGCCAATGGATCTGCCACGCCGCAAAAAACTCGCCGACCTGTTGATGAAAGAAGGGCGCCTGAACGACGCAGTCCAACTCTGGGATGATTGGGCTCAGACTCAATCCAATACACCGATGACCGTCTTGAATGCCGCCGAAGAAATATTCTCCCTCGGAAAAGAAGATACTGCCCGCCAATTGCTGGATCGCTTGAAAAATCGCATCCCGCCTCCCTTGGCCTGGCGGCAAGGCCAGGCCGCTTTGCAATTCGGCGATTTCAATGGAGCGGCCGCGGCTTTCGAAATCGCCGTCGCCTCGGGGGGAATCCCCTCCTCCATGATCGTATCCGTTATTCACCAATTTGCACAAACAAAAACCAACCATGATAACCTGGTTTCCAATCTGATCGAATTCGCCTCCGGTTGCCCCTTTTCGTCCGTCCCGGAATGGATACGCATCCCCCTCTTGCAGTACGGCGTTCAACCCAAATACCGGGATATGCTCAACGCATTCATGGAGAAAGATCCCTCCGGCGCCTGGAAATTTAACATCGCCAACGAAGCCATCCAACGGGGAGATGAGAGCTGGGCCTTATCGCTTCTTCAAAGCCTCCCCCCCGACAGTCTCTACCGGGTAATGGCAGATCAAAAACGAGGTGAGATTCTCGCTCTCCGCTCGGCTGTTCCTTTCCAACGCGAGGCCGCCGATTTACTAGCCCCCTCGATTCAGGAATTGCTTTCCGCCACCGCGCCCATCGCCCTCAGTCCAGTCACCCTGGATCGCCTGATGCGATACACCGAACTGCGATTAAACGCGTTTCAGCCCAATGAGGCTCTCGAAGCGATCCGTTCCATCGAATCCGCATCCGCCACACTCGATAATCCCTTATCCTCCGCCGACTTGGCGCGCATAGCCTACAACCGCGCCCGGGTTTTAACCGAACTGGCCTCGTTAGGTCCGGCCATCGCCATCCTCGAAAAAATCGACGAATCCCCCTATCGGGAAGACGCTAAACTCTTGCTGGCGCGAATCTATATCGCCCAACGCCATACCGATATCGCCGTATCCCTCTTGCATGAAATCGCCTCCGATCGCCGCTTCTGGCGTTGCGCGAACGACGCCCTCTCTCTCCTGGCGGTATTGGAACCCCTGGTCGGCGATTCGTTGCAACTGTTCTGCGACGCAACCATGTACGAACTCCAAGGACGCATGGATTCGGCCATCCCTCCGCTCCGCCAATTGGCGGTGGATTATTATGGCGGAGACCTGGAAGAATGGGCACGCTATTATATTGGAAAGTTAAAACAACGAACGGGCGATACAGATGGCGCTCGCCAGGAATGGGAACGCCTGATTCTGGATGTCGACGAACCCGTTGTTCACGGCCTGACCCAACTGGAACTGTTGCAATTGAACGACCGGGCCGATGCCCAAATAACAAATATGACTTACTATCAGGATTTACTGATCGATATGCCTAATTCGCTATTCGCCGATCTTGCCCGGTTGCGAATGCAACGGGAATTTGGTAAGGAGCAACCCTAATGGAAGACAAGGCAATGAATCAACCTGAAACCGAATTGTTAGTGAACCCCCATTATCCCGCACAATCGCTGGAAGAAAATCGGGGTATGGAAAATTGGGAAATTTTGGCGATCGCTCTTGCAATCGTTTTAATTGCTTTCTTTGCCATTCCCCGGTATTTCAATTATCTCGACAATGTCCGGGGTCGAGAAAGCGCCAATCGCCTCACGCTGATCGCCAACTGCCTCAAATACCTGGCCGATCAAAATCAAACCCAACCCGGCGCAAAAATCTGTGAACTGTTCGATCTGAACGAAACCCTTGAATTGGCGCAACGCGTGATTTACTCCAAAATGAATATCTCCGCGGAACGTGCCTTATTCCTGAAACTCGGCGCGGAACCGGACTGCCCTGGAGGCGGAGACTACGTCGTCAACCTTTACCTCGGCGCGGATGGAAAAATCGTCGAACCCACTTGCACACTCGCCGTCGGCTCAAAGGGTAAGTATTACCGGCAACGGGGCCTCTATGTCGCCGATATGTCGAAGGTGGATGGGAAAATTGGAATCCGGTCGTCCACCGATTATGTAAACCAATAAAGCGGGAGTCTCGGTAATCATGGCATCCATTCTTGTGGCGGATGACGAAGCCAAAATGCGGAAAATCCTGACCCTGGCTCTGATGGAGGAGGGTCATGAAATTCTTGAAGCCAAGGATGGAGAAGAAGCCCTGGCAATCATTCAGTCCACTTCGTTAAGCCTGGTTATCACCGACCTGCGTATGCCGGGGGGCGGGGGTATGGCGGTTCTCGACGCCGTCAAACGAGTCAACCACTATGTCCCGGTTATCATCCTCACCGCCTATGGTACCATCGAAAACGCCGTGGAAGCCTTAAAAAACGGCGCGCACGATTACCTGCTGAAACCCTGCGATCTCGATGAAATTAAACTGGCCGTTCGCAAGGCTCTTCAGATTCAACATCTGGAGCTCGAAAACCGCTACCTGCGCGTGGAATTGGATCAACGGCTGGGTCAAAACGAAATCGTCGGTAAATCCCCGGCCATGATCAAAGTGCTGGAACTGATCCGTCGCGTTTCACAGGGCGATGGAACCGTATTAATCCGGGGTGAGAGCGGCGTCGGTAAGGAACTGGTGGCGCGCTCGATTCATCGGCAAAGCCCTCGCGGCGAAAAACCATTCGTCTCCGTTAACTGTTCCGCCACTCCGCCGGATATTCTGGAACTGGAACTATTCGGCCGCATGCGAGGAATTCGGGGCGGATACGATACACCCTCCACCGGCAAATTCGAACTGGCGAACGGCGGTACACTGTTTCTCGACGAAGTCGGGTATCTCACTCCCACCCTGCAAGGCAAGGTACTTCGCACCATCGAGGAAAAAGTCATCGAACCGGTCGGCGATGTCCGTAGCAAAAAGATCGACGTCCGTATCGTCGTTTCCACCAATCAGGATTTGGAAGAAAAAGTCCGCAAGGGAGAAATCCGCTCCGATTTTTATTTCCGCCTCAACGTTCTTCCCATCACGGTTCCTCCCCTGCGCGAACGGAAAGAGGATATCCCCCTTCTAATCGAGCATTTCTTCCGCAAAAAAAGTCGGGGACGATCGGCTCTCTCCTTTTCTTCCGAAGATATCGAAGTACTGCTGCGCTATCACTGGCCGGGCAACGTGCGGGAATTACAGAATGTCATCGAAAGAGCGGTCGTCCTGAATACGACCGACCTGGGCGAACTTTTACCATCAATTCACCCGCCTCTGACTCCCGGAGCACAAATGAGTTTCCATCAGAAAGAACTCTACAACCTTCCCTACAAAGACGCCAAACGCTTTGTCTTGGACGAATTTGAAAAATCATTCTTTACTCACCTTCTGCGAAAAACAGGCGGCAATGTCTCCCGCGCCGCACAACTGGCCGACGTTCACCGGAAAAACTTCTACGTAAAATTGGCCGAACTTAACATCGATCCCCATCAATTCATGCAAGCCGGTACAGAACCCGAATAATCCCCTTTGTAACCTCCTTCCTGCCCTTTTCAATTCTTTATGCTCTTTGCTATTTTTCACGCCCCTCCCGGTATTTCGTGCTTTCATGATTCAATGCGCGCTGGGTGGTGGGGCGGGCGCGGGGCTGGGGTGGGGGG
>CAZFOX010000265.1:0-6886 GCA_964520565.1 uncultured bacterium
AATTTGCGGGAAACACCATCGACTTATGCCCGGTTGGCGCGTTGACCAGTAAGGTAACCCGTTTTCGTACGCGCGTTTGGGAACTCAAGAGCCGTTCCTCGATCTGTACATTATGTTCGGTGGGGTGCAACATTCATCTGCAATATCGCAACCGCACCCGCGAAATACTGCGCGTCGTCCCTCGCCCCAATGAGGGGATCAATCATCGCTGGATATGCGATATCGGCCGTTTCGGCTTCGACCGCTTCAACAATCCCGCCCGATGGGTCAAGCCGCTGATCAAGCAGGATAACGGCGAGAGAAGAGAGGCTTCCTGGGCGGAAGCTATCGGACTCATAACGAATCGATTGAGTGAAACGATCGGCGCCAAAGACGGTCACGCCGTAGCGGGGATCATCGGCCCCACGGCCAGTAATGAAACGTTATTTCTGTTCCAGCAATTTTTCCGGGAATTACTGCATTCCAACAATATCGACCATCGGACGGAACATATCTCTCCACGGAAGGACGATGGCTTTTTAACCTCGATTGCTCTGCGGGCGGTGAATGCCCCGTTTGAGGAAATTCGCCGCGCATCCACGATTTTGCTGCTCGGTTCCGATCTGCCTGACGAACTCCCGATCCTGCACCTTCATTTACGAAAACGAGCCGGGGAGGGTGCGGAAATTTATTCCGCCCATCACCGTCCCACGCGGTTGGATTCGGTCTGTGCGGGGACATGGCATTACACTCCGGGATCGGAAACGTTGTTTTTAACTACCCTGCTTCAGCGCACGGCGGAAAAGATGGGAACGACGCTCCCTCAGGAGATCGAGGAAATCCTATCGACTTTGTGTACCGGTCCTTTTGCGGAAACGACCGGGATCGCCGAAAGCGATTTGAACAAACTGACCGAAGCGCTGAATCGGGCGGAACGAGCGACTCTCCTGATTGGGGAATCGCTTTTCGCCGGGAAATCCGGCCCGGTGAACGTGCGGTTGGCGGCCGAATTGTCGCATCTGGTCAACGACGATCCCCGCAAACCGCTGCCGCTCAGTCTTCTCTTGCCGCATTCCAATTCACGCGGCGCGGCCGATATGGGTTGTTACCCTCACCGGAGTGCCGGATATGCGCCGGTTCAATCACCAGGTCGAAACACGACTCAAATCCTGGAAGGTTGCCTCGACGGGTCTGTCCATGTTTTGATCCTCTTTCAGACCGATCTGATCGAGGAATATCCCGACCGCGATTTTGCTCGGCGTGCTCTCGAGCAGGTTCCTTTTTTGGTAGTGGCGGACTCGTATCCCACATCCACAACGGAGTATGCCAGCGTCGTTTTGCCACTTTCCACGTATACCGAGGAAGAAGGCACTTATACGAATCTCGGCGGATGCGTCCAACGAACGGAGGCGGCCGTTCCTCCCCTGCCCGGCACTCTGGCGGGGTATCAGGTTTTACTGGCATTGGGCGAACGATGGGGGGCGGAGTGGCGGCAGATTCCCCCGGCGAAACTCTTCGAAACAATCGTTCGATCCGTTCCGCATTATTCGAAAATGATGAGAAAAGAACGGACTGAATCGGAAGTGGAAACCGGTGGGCGGTTCAGTATCCCGGTGGATATTTCACTCTTTCAAACCACACTTTCCTCGTCTACGCTTTCTTCGCGGACATTTGAGGGGGCACCCTCCAGGGAATATCCCTATCGGTTGGTTCGGGGGCGGTTTCTGTTCGATGCATCCGGAGAAAAACGGTACGCTCCCCCTCTCGTGAAGCGCCGCGAGGAGTGCCGGGTGGAAATCCATCCTGGCGATGCCCTGTCATTAGGCATCGCCGAGAATCAAGACGTAACGATTACAGGGCCGCTGGGATCGATACGGCTGCCGGTGCGTATTACGGTGGCGACGGCGCCTGGCTGCGTCACGCTTTTGGGGCAATATGAAAATCCTGCTGCGAACAGTCTGGCGGCGGAAAATCGGCCTTGGGTGGCCATTCAACCATGACGGAACTGCAAATTATCATCGCATCGGCGGTCAAGATCGGCGTGATTTTCGCGGCGGTGATGGGCGTTGTCGCTTTTCTGCCCCTGATCGAACGAAAACTAATCGGTCACTTTCAGCAACGGCTGGGACCTTACCGGGTGGGGCCGTTTGGAATATTGCAACCGATTGCGGACAGCATCAAATTGTTCTTTAAAGAAGATATCATACCCAATCAGGCAGACCGCGTTCTGTTTGTTCTCGCTCCCATACTGGCGCTGATCGCGGCGGTGATGAATCTGGCCGTGATTCCATTTGGGCCGTCTTTCGTGGTATTCGGGTACGACCTGGGGGCAGCGTCGATTTCCGATATTAATGTGGGCGTCCTGTATATTTTTGGAATCGCTTCGTTGGGGGTATACAGTCTCTTTTTGGCGGGGTGGAGTTCGAACAACAAATACTCCCTGCTGGGCGGATTGCGGTCGTCGGCGCAGATGTTCAGTTACGAATTATCGTTGGGGCTTTCCGTGGTAACGGTGTTGATGGCTACGGAGACGCTGAACCTGAACGCCATCGTCGCCAGCCAGGCAGGTGGTTTCTGGAACTGGTGGATCGTCAGCCCGAAATGGTTGGTGATTCCCGGCCTCATGGGATTTCTGCTGTTGTTGATATCCGCTTTTGCTGAGACCAACCGGCTGCCGTTCGATCTACCCGAAGCGGAAACCGAACTCGTGGCCGGGTATCACACGGAATACAGCAGCATGAAATTCGCCATGTTTTTCATGGCGGAATACATTAACATGATCGTCGCGTCGTCCATTATTGTCACCCTGTTTTTGGGGGGATGGCACGCTCCACTCCCACTCGCCGTTTGCGAGGCCGTACCGGGGTGGATCTGGTTTGCGGCGAAGGTTTTCGTCCTGTTGTTTTTCTTTATCTGGGTGCGGGCCACCTTGCCCCGCTTCCGGTACGATCAATTGATGAACTTCGGGTGGAAGGTAATGCTTCCACTCGCATTAGCGAATCTATTTTTGGCGGCCGTTGGATTGATGCTGGCCTCCTGAGAGACTCTCGATATGGCGGCGACCCTATTCTTTTGGATTTGCGCGTTTGTGGCTTTTTTCTTCGGATTGGGCGTGATCGCCGCGCGCAATCCCATGCACAGCGCTCTGAGCCTAGTGGTGACCTTTCTCGCTACAGCGGGGCTGTTTTTGCTGCTGCATGCGGAATTTCTGGCCTGGATTCTGATTATTGTTTATAGCGGAGCGGTGATGGTGCTGATGATTTTCGTCATCTCGCTGCTCAATTTGCAACGGGAAGAACCCATCGAATTTACTCCCGCTCGGCGGTGGGGATTCGTGCTGACAATTCTCTTTACTGCCGGAGTATTGATTTACCTGTTTCGGGATGCATCCGTGGGATTTTCCCAACCTTCGAAAATCGCGGTTCCACCCGAGTGGGGTAGCGCACCGGCGGTGGCCGCCGACCTTTTTACCCGGTACGTATTGCCGTTCGAACTGGCTTCCGTCCTGTTGACGGCCGCCGCAATCGGCGCGGTCGCCATCGCCCGCCAACCGGCGCGGCTTAAAACAGCCGAAGGAGAATCGGCCGGGAAGGAACGAACGAATCGATGATAGGTCTGAATCATTATCTTTTACTGAGCGCGGTTCTTTTCAGCCTGGGTGTATTGGGTGTGCTCTTGCGCCGTAACGCGCTGATTGTGTTGATGTCTGTGGAACTGATGCTGAATGCGGCCAATATCGCCATCGTGGCGTTTTCCCGCTATCCCCTTTTTCATAACGGATTGGTGGGAGAGGAGGATTGGGCGATGATGGGGAACGGGATGGTCTTTGTATTCCTGGTTCTGACCGTTTCCGCGGCGGAAGTGGGCGTCGGGTTGGCGGTCGTCATCAACCTGTATCGCCAGCGTGCCACCGTCAACGTTGAGGAAGCCAATTTATTGGAAGGGTAGGCCGAGTTTTTTCCGTTATAAAACGAGATGATTGCAATACCGGAATTATCCTTTGCTGCCATCGCTCCCCAGGCCGCCGTACTATTGGCGGCTCTGGCGGTTCTGCTTGCTGATTTGTTCGTTCCCAAAATCGAGCGTATTAACATTACCCTGATTGCCCTATTGGGTCTCTTGATCGCCCTGATCGCCGCGCGCAGTCTGACGGCGGTTTCAGAAACCGGTTTTTCCGGCATGATTCTGCGCGACGAAATCAGTCTCTATCTCGATCCGATGTTTCTGATCGGAGCGGGACTGATCGTTTTGTTAAGCCATTGTTTTGCAGAAACTCACGCGATCGCCTATGGCGAATTGATCGCGCTTTTGTTGTTCGCCACATTGGGGATGATGACGATCTCCATCAGCGCCGATCTGGTGATGTTGTTTATCGGCATCGAGCTGCTTTCCTTGTGTCTCTATGTATTGACCGGTTTCGATCGAACCTGCCTAAGCTCGGGCGAGGCGTCGTTTAAGTACTTCCTGTTGGGGGCGTTTTCCACGGGATTTCTGGTCTACGGCATGGCGTTTGTGTTTGGCGTGTGCCGTACCACCAATCTTGCCGCCATTGGAACCGCTTTGTATGAAGGGGGAGAGGGAACGCCTCTGCTGATTCTCGGTTTCGCCCTGATGCTGGTAGGGCTCGGTTTCAAAATATCTCTGGTGCCTTTTCACATGTGGGCGCCCGATGTCTATCAGGGCGCTCCAACCCCGGTAGCCGCATGGATCGCCGCCGGCTCGAAAATGGCCGGATTTATCGCGTTGATCCGCATTTTCTCTCTGCCGGGCGTTTCGTTCGCTCCTCTGGGAGGGTACTGGACTCCCGCCGTCGAGTGGCTGGCCATGCTGACCATGATCGTGGGCAACGCCGGAGCGCTGATGCAAAACGATCTCAAGCGAATGCTGGCATATTCCTCCATCGCGCACGGCGGGTATTTGAGCATGGCTTTTGTGGCGCACAGTCCGCTCGGCCTGCAGTCGATGCTGTTTTATCTTGCCGCCTATCTGTTGATGACCGTCGGCATTTTCGGCGTGGCGATCGCCGTTCGCCGGAATAGCCGGGAATGCCGGTCGATCTCCGATTTCGCCGGATTGGCGAGGCAACATCCGGTCATGGCGGGGATCATGTCTCTGTTCCTGTTCTCTCTGGCAGGGATGCCTTGTACCGCCGGATTCGTCGGTAAATTGTGGCTGTTCGGTGCGGCGATCCAGGGAGAGTACTACACGCTGGCCGTGGTGGGTATTCTGACAACGTTGCTGTCTTTTTATTATTACCTGCGCGTCATCGTGTTTATGTATATGCACGAACCGGAGGAGGGAATCTCGTTCAATCCGGTTCCCATGACGGGACGAATCGCCACGGGAATCGCCGCGTTCGGCGTTCTGCTCCTCGGCGTCTATCCCAATATTCTGTGGCGAATCCTGGCAACTCAAGCGAGCGGCTCATGAAATATATGATCTGGCTGATTCCTTTTCTTCCCGGACTGGCGGCCTTGCTGAATGGCCTGCTCGGCCCGCGGTTTATTCGCGGCAAGGCCGGGCATCTCGCCACCGCCTCCCTGATCGGTTCCTTTATATTGACGGGGGTTGTCTTTTTCTGGATTCTTCAGCAGGGAAGCGAATTCCGCTCTCTCGATCTCGACTATTATTCCTGGCTGGCCGCCGATAAGCTCGTTGTCCCCATCGGTTTCACCATCGACCAACTTTCGGTGGCGATGATGGGCGTGGTCACCTTCGTGGGGTCGGTGATTTTCCTCTACGCCATCGGCTACATGCACGGCGATCCCGGATACGCCCGCTTTTTTACCTTCATGCCCCTGTTCGCTTTCTTCATGTTGATTCTCGTGATGGGCAATTCGCTGCCGGTTCTGTTTGTCGGCTGGGAAGGCGTGGGTCTCTGCTCGTATCTGTTGATTGGTTATTATTACGATCGCGATTACGCCGCCGACGCGGGCAAGAAAGCGTTTCTCGTCAACCGGATCGGCGATTTCGGCTTTCTTCTGGCCATGCTGATCTTGTTCTGGTATACGGATACGCTGAAGTTTTCCCGCCTGGAAGAAGTGGCTCCCGCCCTGTTTACACAAAATGGCATGGCGGTCACAATTGTGACCCTCTTATTGTTTATAGGCGCTACGGGAAAATCGGCCCAGATTCCCCTGTTCGTCTGGTTGCCCGATGCCATGGCCGGTCCCACACCGGTCAGCGCGTTGATTCACGCCGCCACGATGGTAACGGCAGGCGTCTATATGGTCGTCCGGATGAACGTCCTTTTCAGTTTGGCTCCGGCGACGATGCTGGTGATCGGCGCGGTGGGGGGCGTCACGGCGTTGTTGGCCGCCAGTATGGCTCTGGTTCAGCGCGACAGTAAGAAAATCCTGGCTTACTCCACCATCAGCCAGTTGGGGTATATGTTTCTGGCCTGCGGCAGCGGCGCGTATATCGCCGCCATTTTCCACCTGGTCACGCACGCATTTTTCAAGGCCTGTCTCTTCCTCGGCGCCGGATCGGTGCTGCATGCGTTCCATCGAACCACCGATGTGGATGTTTTCGAGGCGGGTGGATTGCGCAAGGCCATGCCCTATACGCGCTGGACGTTTTTGATTTCCACCCTGGCGATTGCCGGAATTCCACCGCTGGCGGGCTTCTTCTCCAAGGATGAAATTTTATGGGAGGCGTTTTCCGCCGGACGTTTGTTTCTTTGGACGCTGGGGATTGCGGCGGCTTTTTGCACGGCCTTCTATATGTTCCGTCTCTACAATCTTCTTTTCGCGGGCGAGTTTCGCGGAACGGAAGAACAGCGCCGGCATCTGCACGAATCGCCCGCGGTCATGTGGATTCCCCTGGCCGTTCTGGCTTTCTTCGCTGCGACAATCGGCTGGTTGAATGCCCCGCTTTTGGGATACACCGGTTTTCACGATTTTCTGCA
>CAZFOX010000266.1:0-4778 GCA_964520565.1 uncultured bacterium
TGGCGAGCCGGTAAAGCGCTTTGTAGAGTTCATCCACGGCCGTGCCTTCTTCCGCGCGGCTCTGAAAGACGATCAGTTCGTTGAAACCTCCGGCGATGGAGGCGTTGAAACCGGTGCGGATGGTGACCTGGCCGGTGTCGACGCGGGGGATGAGGAAATCGGGCGTGTCGTTGCCGTCGGTAGGCAGCCAGACCATCGTACCGCCGATGGTGATCATTTCGCCCATGATGGGGAAATAATCGCTGAGACGGTCGCCCAGGCCGCCGAGGCCGATGGAGTATTCGGTGCTAAAGAAGTGCTTGGAGCAGAGGTGGTCGGGAGTGATGCGGCAATAGAGGACATCGTTGACGTGGCCGAGTACTTCCACCGCGCCGTGTGCCGCTGGCTGGGGAATGAAGCGGAAGGAGCCACAGTCCAACTCGGCGGTTTCCAGTTGGTCCCAGCCCTCGGCCAACGAGCGCTCGCGGATCATTCCCTGGAGAAAGTCCTCCGCTTCGGCGTTGGTTTCGAAGATGGGAAAGGCAGTGGTGAACCCGGCCACATCGAAGACGCCGAGGCAATAGGGCTGCAGGCGGGTGATGGCGATGGAACCGCCCTCTTTGAGCAGGCGTTTGTGAAGCGCCATTACGATCCGCAGTCCGGCGCTACTGAGGTATTCGACCTGTACCATATCCAAGATCAGATAGCGGTCGCCGGGTTGCAGGGAGGGCATGAACTGGGTTTCGATTTCCCGGGAACCGACGGCGTCGAAACGTCCCTGCAGGGAGACGTGGAGAATAGGGTCGCGGCGTTGAACATGGATTTGCATGGAGATATACCTCATCAATCGTTTCGTCTTGTATAGGTTACTATAAAGAGATATGGGTTGGTTGGGTAGGTAATTGAAGGGAGAGCGGAAGCCAGGGGCGACCGCGAGGGTTATTCCGATGGGTTAGGAGAGGGACGATAATACGAAAGCCCGGACGGGATGGTCCGGGCTTTCGTGTTTAGTGCATTCCGAGATGGATTTAGAAAATCGACCAGTCGCTCACATCGGCCGGCAGGTGTTTGGAAGTCATCTTCAAGCGAATTACGTTGGTGTAGCCGTCTTCGGTGGCATAGATAATCAGGAATGAATCGCTATGAGGATCGTACTTCACGTCGTGCCAGTTGGCGTCGTTGCTGACCGCCGCCGCGGTTTCGACCAGTTTGTAGCCCTCGGCCGGATTGCCGGGAAGAATTCCGCCATCGGAACCAAGCAGTGTGAACGTCATTCCCTGGAAATTTCCTTCGCGCGCATTGTGTGAAACGATGATGACGCCGCTATCGGGGTCGACAGCCAGGCGGGGGTGGCGATGGTTGTAAGGAACATTGGCCGCTGCTTCGAGATAAGGAATTTGGGGACGTGATTCGGTCAGCGGGTAATCGGGAGCTGGGCCAATGGTGAAGTAAAAGATATCGCCGCCTTGCGCGCCGTTGTCGTAATCCAGCACGCCGATGAATTCGCCCGTGAAGGGATTTTCAATGCAGGAGGGGTGACCGGCGCTGAAATCCTTGCGAAGTTGAGAAACGATTTTTTGATCGCCTTGTTGCAGTTTTCCATTGGAATCGGGTGATGGTTGAATAGCGGTCGCGGTGATGCGATTTTTGGAAGTGGAAGGATCGATGTTGGTGATGAAAACGAACACATCGTTCTTGGGGAAATAATACAGGTCGGGGTCGTCTTCATCGCGTGTTGGTTCCAATTGATCGAGGCGAGTCATTTCCGGAGTGAGTTGATTGCCATCCTTATCGTAGAGAATGCCAATGACGCCTTCACTTTCCCCGGCGGGCGTATATTCGCTCACGTATAACATGTTCCCGTTTTTCGTGCTGCACGCCACTGCCGTGTCCTGATAATCCTGCGCGGTATCCGGATCCCAGTTCCAGGCCTTAAAAACCGAACCTTGGCTTTGGGCGACGGAATAAGGATTGACAATGGCCATTAAGGGAGTGCGTTTTCCGGCGGAGGAATAAGCGTCCGCCGCAACCGCGACAAAATACTTATTGCTGATGGGATTGTAATCCAGGCTCAGTTTCTGAAGCGCTCCCCGGGGATTGCCCATAATCAGAAAGGGTTCGCCTTTGGGCTTCAGAGTGACCGGGTCGTAATAGAATCCCATGACCGCTTGTTCGGCCGGTTCGCCGGTGATGGGATCGTCTCCGAACGCAACCGTATCGATTGTCACAAAAAGAACTTCCTGCTCTTGTTGATTGATGGCGATACCCGCCTCCTTGGTAAACGTCTCTGAAAAGATCGAGATGGGAGTGCCGATCTCGAAAGTAGGTTCGGTTTGCGCGATGCCACTCGACGCCGCCATCAACAAAATAACTCCAAACAAAGCCAGTTGTTTCATTTACCTCTCCTTTCATTATTTCATGTCATTCTATATCCATGACATGAGGGTTGTGTTATGAAATGACTGGGATGAGATTGATTTTTTCATCCAGTCATCCATTGTAACGATAGTATAAATAAATAATACGGGAGAGGTGTTTTTTGGTAACATCCATTGGAGCGGGCGGGAAAAGGCGATGGTATTGAGAACAGGCCTCGCGCCTGCCCGGTCTCCCCTTTATACTTTGCACATCCTGGAACGAGAATGGATTCCCATGGCAACCACTCTACCAACACGGCGCGCGATCTGGGCCTGGTGCCTATACGATTTCGCCAACTCGCCATTTACTACGCTGGTCGTGACTTTTATTTTTGCCCCTTTTTTCACCGCGGCAGTGGTGGGTAATGATGTGGAAGGAACGCGCCTCTGGTCGTGGGCGATCACTGTCACCGCGCTGGTTTCGGCTTTGCTCTCGCCGGTGCTGGGCGCGCTGGCGGATAACGGCGGGTACCGGAAACTCTTTCTCTTTATTTCGACCGTGGCAGCGGTATGGGGAAGCGCCCAACTGTACGGGATTGAACCGCGCGAATTGGGTGCGGCGGGCGAACTGATCCGCGAGGGCGACGTTCTGGCGGCGCTGTTCTGGTTTACGTTCGCGAATATTGCGTACGAGTTGGGTTGCGTGTTTTATAACGCCTTTTTACCCGACTTGGCCGCACGGAACCGAATCGGGCGCGTATCCGGTTACGGCTGGGCGGCCGGTTATCTGGGCGGGCTCCTGGCTCTCTTTATCGCACTGGCCGGATTTGTTTTTCCCGAAACGCCCTGGCTGGGTTTTTCCAAAGAAGCGAAAGAACATATCCGCGCCACCAATCTTCTGGTTGCCGTCTGGTTCGCCGTATTCAGTATTCCCATCTTTCTGTGGGTGAAAGAGGATCGCTCCCGCCTCCGGAACCGAACGGGGTCGGCTATTGTATCCAGTGGAAAGCAACTGATGGACACCTTTCGGGAAATCCGGCGTTATAGGCAGATCGTACGCCTGCTTGTGGCGCGCCTTTTTTATAACGACGGATTGATTACGATCTTTGCCTTTAGCGGTATTTATGCAACGGGAACCTTTCATTTCACGACTACGGAGATTCTGATCCTGGCCATTGCGTTGAATATCGCCGCCGGGAGTGGCGCGTTTGTAATGGGCTATCTGGACGACCGGCTGGGGGGAAAGCGTACCATTGCGATCAGCCTGTGGGGTTTGATTTTCGCCGCTTCAATCGCCACGTTGGCGCCGGGGAAAGTGTGGCTTTGGGTGGCCGGTATCCTGGCCGGTATCTTCTCCGGCCCCAATCAATCCGCCAGCCGCTCCTTGATGGCTCGGTTCGTTCCTCCCCAAAAAGAGAATGAATTTTTTGGATTTTTCGCTTTTTCCGGGAAAGCCACGGCGTTTCTGGGGCCGTTCCTGTTTGGTCTGTTATCCACCGTATTTCAGAGTCAACGCGCCGGGGTTTTTGTGGTGGTGGTGTTCTTTGCGATTGGAGGATGGATATTGAAAGGCGTCCAGGAGGAAGAGGGGATACGGCTGGCGGATAACGATTCGACATTACCGATGTGACAATTGTGGGAAACAACCAATCGCTGGCAACGCCATTGAGCCAAACCGCCCGGCGTTCTTTTCCATTCGGGTTTGAAACAGACGCGGGGTTATCCTTCCTCTGTTTTTGTCTTTTTTATTTGTTACGCGCTTCGCATTTTGCGGGCGATGGCGTCTTGATCGCCCGCATGACGGAAGGCGGGAAATGGCTGGTGAAGAACGAACTGCTCTCGCAGGCGCTATTGCAGGGCGTGTATCGGATAGCCTCGCCATTCCACCTCACGGCGGGCGAGTGTATGTCGGCGTTGTCCTGTGGGGGGGGCGCTTTGTCGATATGGATCGTATTGCGGTTTGGCCGGTTCTACGGCCTGACTCCGGCCTGGCCGTTGTTGTTATTTCTCTCATCGGGTTTCCTTCTCTATTCCTGCGGGCATACGGAGTACTATCCGATTCTGCTTCCTGCCCTGTTGGGGTATGGGTATCTGGGAGTGGCTTATTTACGGGGAAGGATCGGAATCTCTCTGGTAACTATTGCCTTTCTATGGGCGGTGGGACTTCATTTCGTGGCACTGCTGGCGTTGCCTTCTCTTCTGTTCTTACCCCTGCTTGGGGGAAAGAAGAAAGACTGTTTTTCGATACTAGTTTGGTCGATTCTGCTCGTTCCACTGGTGTTGATCCGCAATCATCCGCAGATGCTGGGACATAAAGCGGCGAGTCTTTCGCCCGCCTGGAACTTCCTGCCCTGGTTTCCCCATGAGGGGATGTACCGGTATTACGCCGTCTTTGAATGGGGGCATCTGGCCGACTGGCTCTATGCCTGGGCGATGCGATCC
>CAZFOX010000266.1:4788-6885 GCA_964520565.1 uncultured bacterium
AAAGCTCGCTCAACATCACACGAATCACCTGGGCGATGCGATCCTGGATATTCTGGCCCGCTTTGTTGGGACTGTTGTGGATGGGGAAACGCACGCTCTCGGCGGAGCGGAGATTTCTTCTGGCATATACAATCCCGTTTACCCTTTGGACGTTTCTTTGGCATCCCGATTTAGGAATCGAAGCCGATTGGGATTTGTTCGCAGTGGAAGCCGCGCCCTGCCTTTTATTATTACTTGCCTGTCTACCGATACTGTTTGCAAGGAGAACATTTCGCGTTTTACTCGGATTAGTTTGCCTGGCATCGATGACGATGGGGTTGAAAGAAGCATTAACACGTGCCGATTTCCCGAGAGCCGAATTTGGATCGATTTCTCTTCGGGTAAACCCATCGCTCGATACGGTTTTTACCGTGGACGGATTGAATCGTCCCCCTGATGTTTTGCGGATTCGCGAAGGGATTTATCCCGGCAAACTGATCGACCGTACTCATCGGCGGGTAACAGAAATGGTGTTGGTCGTCGATTCTCAAACCACGACTCGTGTGGATTACGATGGGCAATAGCGAGGCGCAGTTTAACCCGAAACGGCCGATTACGCGCGGGGAAGGGACTGGCGAACTTCGTTCAGGAGCCGTTCCGCGTTGCCGCCCAGGATCATTTCCAATTCGGAGGGGGAGAGAGGCAGGCTTTTCATGTGGTCGAGTTCCTGTTGTTGATCGGCCCAGGGCGAATCGGTTCCGAAGAGAATCCGTTCGACGCCATGCTTATGCACGAGTTCGACGAACTCCTCATCCGGCATATGGCCGAGGGAATACGAAGTATCCAGAAACACATCGGCTCCCGCCAGATCGGCGAATACGTCTTTCCATTGCCGGAAACCGCCCATGTGCGCCAGGATTATCCGGAGTTGGGGGAAACTGTCCCGCAAGCGGGCGAAGTCGGCGGGGAAACTATTGATGGTCGGTATGCCGATATCGTATCCGGCGTGGAAGAGAACGATCATCCCGCAATCCTGAAGAGCCTCATACATGGGAAAATAGCGCTCGTCGTGGGGGCTGGTTTTGTGATATTCGGGATGAACCTTCACTCCATAGAATCCCCGCCGGGCCAAATCCTCGATGAGCCCTGGCAGGTTTTCGTAGCCGGGATGGACCGCACCGAAGGGTACCAGGCGTTCGGAGCGTACGCTTTCGGTGAAGTCGTTGATGGTGGGAATCTGAGACGGTTTGGTGGCCACGGGCTGGAGCCAGGATTCGGCAATGCCCGATTTTTCCATGGAGCCGATCAAACTCCGGCATCGTCCATCCAGCGCTTCCTGGATTCCCGCCTCTTCCGCCATAAAAGGAACGGCTTTAAGAGCCAGATCGTCGGGGAAAATGTGGGTGTGAACGTCGATGATTTTCATAGTTTGTCCGCCGGTCAGGAACTCAGCCATTCTGCCACGCGAGCCGTGATTTGAGCGCGGATGGAGGCCATGAAGCCCGCATCGCCAACGGTTTCCTTTTCCTGCTTGATCTCTTCTGTGGGTTCGGAATATTTAATCACATCCAACAGGAAATAATTGACGTCGGCGATAGTGCGAATTTCCGCCAGAAGGCATTCCATGTGTTCGGCCATGACGGAGATGACGGATTCGAAGAGTTTGACGGAGATGGAATCCTTAAATTCTTCAAACTCCAAACCCCGTTCCTGGAGTTCGCGCAAGGCTTGAACCAATGCCTTGATTTTCACGGGTTCTACCTTAAAGCCGGGGGAGGAGAACTGGGGGATTAGAATCGTATCCAGATATTCCCGGAACAATTCGCATAATTTGTATTCGACTTTATAGATACTGGCCTGCGATTCCAGAATGTCGTTGAGTAATTCGACAAAACGGACTACGACGGGCTGAATGTCTTTATGCGTCGGTTTGCCTTCGCCCATCATGTCGATCAGGGTTTTTTTGGCGTTGTAGAGGTCGATTGCTTTGGAAGGGAGGCGGCCTTCGTGTTTGCGGAGAATATCGGAAAATTTGTTCCGTTCGACGAGAGTAAACTTTTCGAAACGGGAAGTGAACAGGAAATAGGCCATTTTTTTGCAGCATTTGGCCGATTCGAG
>CAZFOX010000267.1:0-6881 GCA_964520565.1 uncultured bacterium
TTGCTCGCAATGACATTGCGATACGTTCCTGTCATTGCGAACGAAGTGAAGCAATCTAAAAATCGGATCGTTGTTTTTTAAATTCGACACTATTTACTGGTCAAACTACTTGTAACCGGTTAAAATGACGGATCCCATGCGGGCGAGGACGCCCGCGCTCCCAATGCGTTCCAAACAATAATCCAACATTTTCAACCAGTCAGGCTACAGAGCAAAAGATCTTCGAAATTCCGGTGTCTGCAAATTCTATCCGGGTTTTAAAAGTATTCTGAGAGAGAAACACGCAGAATCGCCTTGACAGAATCTAAATCACCCGGTTGCCAACGGGAAGCCCCGTGTTATACTATCTCCGCTTTTGAGCGTGAACTACGGCTCAGAACGCCTCCATCCCCAGACGAGAACGAAAGCAGGGTCGAAAAACAATGTCAGGCCATTCCAAATGGAGCACAATCAAACACAAAAAGGCGAAGGTGGATGCCCAGCGGGGCAAAATCTTCACGAAGATCATTAAGGAATTGACTGTGGCGGCCCGAATGGGCGGCGGGGATGCCAATTCCAATCCCCGGCTCCGGACGGCGATCGATAACGCCCGCAGCAATAATATGCCTAAAGATACGATGGAGAAAGCCATCAAAAAAGGGACGGGCGAACTGCCGGGCGTCACGTATGAGGAAACCTCGTATGAAGGATACGGCCCGGGGGGCGCTGCCGTTTATGTGGAGATTCTGACCGACAATAAAAACCGGACAACGCCTGAAATTCGTCACCTTTTCGGGAAATACGGCGGGAATCTGGGGGAATCGGGTTGCGTGGCCTGGATATTCGAACGCCGCGGCCAGATCACCCTGGAGGGGGAGAATCTTAACGAGGAATCGATCATGGAAGCCGCAATCGACGCCGGGGCGGAAGACGTGCAATTCGACGGCGGCATCTGCCAAATCTATACGGCACCGGACGAGTTGGAAATGGTTCGGGAAGCCCTGGCGGAGAAGAACATCCATCCCAATACCGTTGCCTTGACCCGGATTCCTAAAAACACCGTGGCGTTGGAAGGCAAATCCGCCGTCACGATGCTCAAGTTGATGGAAGCGCTCGAAGACCACGACGACGTGCAAAACGTGTACGCCAATTTCGACATACCCGACGAGGTTTTTGAGGAGTTATAAACCGGCCGGAATGAAACCGGAAGCCGGTTTGGCATCCGGTGCGAAGGGATGGAATTTACTGGTGCCCGACCGCGTTCCTTTACGCATTCTTGGAATCGATCCCGGTTTACGGGCGTTGGGGTACGGTGTGATCGAAGCGGTGGGCCGCCAGGCGAAATCGGTCGATTATGGAGTTATCGAGACGTCGGCCGATCGGCCGCTGCACGAACGCCTGAAAACAATTGCCGATGGCCTCGAAGAGGTCATCGGCCGTTTTCATCCCGATCGAATGGTTTTCGAAAAACTCCTCTATTGCAAGAACGTTTCGATCGCCCTGCTGTTGGGGCAGGCGCGCGGTGCGGCGATTGTGGCCGGAGCGAGGCACGATCTGCCGATGTCAGAGTTCAACCCGACGGAGATCAAGTCGGCGATTGTGGGACGAGGCCGGGCGAGCAAGGAACAGGTGCAGAAGATGGTGCAGCTCCTTCTTTCGTTACCCGCCATTCCCGAGCCCGATCATGCCGCCGACGCCCTGGCCGCCGCGCTGACGTACGTACATTCCCGAACGGTGAACGATCTGTTGTTACAAGCCAAACGATGATCGATCCTATACCTCTTCGATGAACAAGATCCGAATTTCCGTTTGTTTATGGATATGGGGGCTTTCACTATCCGCCTTCACGGAGGCGCTTGTCGTGCATCTGCCCGATTTTCCCGCCGGCAGTTTGCCGATGAAACTGATCTGGGTGGAAGCGGGCTCGTTTACGATGGGTGCTCCGGCGGAGGATTCCCCGTATCCCCAATTGGAGTGGCCCGCACATTCCGTCACCCTGACCCGGGGATTCTATTTGGGAATTCATGAAGTCACCCAGGCGCAATGGAAAGCCGTCCTGGGGGAAAATCCCGCCAGGAACGGCGGAGTCGGAAACGATTATCCTGTTTACAACGTCAGTTGGAGCGATTGCCAGCGGTTTGTCCGGCGGATCGGCGAAATGACGGGGCAGACATTCCGCCTGCCCACCGAGGCGGAATGGGAGTATGCATGCCGGGCGGGAACTTCCACCCGATTTTCTTTTGGCGACGGCCCCTCCTTTGAAGATGAATACCGATATTATGAAGAACCGTCCCAGTTCCTATGGTGGTTTGGAAACAACGAACCCGATGGAGTCAAACCGGCCGGTCTGAAAAGAGCCAATCCCTGGGGATTTTTCGACATGCACGGCAATCTATACGAGTGGTGTTCGGATTGGTGGGAAGAACCCTATCCCCGTCTTTCCTGTACCGATCCCCAAGGGCCTTCTTTTGGAACGCGGCATGTTGTAAAAGGAGGGCACTGGTACGGATCGATCTTGCATTGCCGGTCGGCTTTCCGATTTTCGGAAGAAGAAGCCGAGCGGAGAGGCGGTTTATATTTCGGATTGCGGGTAGTCATGGATCGGCCGACCCGACTGGCAGACTGGGAGTTGTATTAAGGAAAACGGCAGGGAGACTGGGGAAGAATACGATGATCACTTTTCTATGCGGAATACTCTCCTCCAAAACGGAACATCGCGCCGTGATCAACATCGGCGGAGTGGGATTCGAGGCGGCCATCAGCCTTTCCACGTACCGCGATCTTCCCCGCGTGGGCGAAGTGGTGACGCTTCATACGCATCTCATTGTGCGGGAGGACGATATCAGCCTTTGCGGATTCGCCCAGGAACAGGAACGGGAGATGTTTCGTATCTTGTTGAATATCAGCGGGATCGGCGTGAAAATGGCAATGGATATTCTTTCCAGCCTGCCTGTGAACCGGATTGTCGAAGCGATTCAAAAAGAGGAAACCGCCCTGCTTTGCCAGATACCCGGGATCGGAAAGAAACGGGCGGAACGGCTGCTCTTCAATCTCAAGCAATTGAACCATCCTTTACTGACTACTCCAATTGCCTCTCCAGGCGTAAAAGCGGTTCCGTTAGCCCGGAATGAGAATATTCTGGAAGCGACCGCCGCGCTGGAAGCGTTGGGATGCAAGCCCTTCGAAGCGCAGCGTGCCATCGGAGAAGCCGTAGCGATTCTTGGGGAAGAAGCCAGCGTTTCCGATCTGATCAAGGAAGGGCTTCGTTTGCGCTGAACGCCGGTGTGACGTATGTCTTGGGGAGTTGGATTGATTCGATTCGATTCGATGAAACATAGGTATTTGAATACTATCGCAATATTTGTAAAGAAAATTGGAAAAAAAATCATAGATTCTCAATTTTTTCACAACGGCGGCACCCCAGAACGTCAGGAATTAATCCCCGCGATTACACGATTTCCGATTCTCTGTAGCTTGCCCGGTCACAGAACCAAGTGATTTTCAATGATTTCAGGTGGAAAGATGTAGAATAGAAAAAATTCTCATCGATCCGAGATAGTAACGTTCCCGAGTTTTTTTTCCCATCCAGAATCGAACTTTTTGGCCGAAAAGGGAATATTTCAAGAAAAATTCTCCCCAAACAAACCTAGCCAAGATATTTGAAATTCAGGTTTTAGTAAGTTCTTTCAAGGCTCGAAAGGCGTTGTGAGAGATCGACTCGCAGAATCGGCTTGAAAGAATCTAATTCACTGATTTCTATAATCATCCAGCGAGGAGTCCGGGAAGGGTCATGCAGAAAAGCCGGGAGAAAAAGAAACGGGTTTGTATTATGGTACACATTTTGTATGGGGATAAAGAAACATGGGTTGAGAATACAACTCTATAGTCCATCGATCGAGCAGGTAAAATGTGCGATATAAACCATTTCATCGATAAGGAGGAATACCCGTGAGTTGCAACGTGATGATTGTAGATGATGCGGCGTTTATGCGCGCAACCCTGAAGGATGTAATTTCCAAGGGGGGATTCGATGTTGTAGGGGAAGCAGTGAATGGAAGAGATGCGATAGATAAATACCAGAAGCTCAATCCCGATATAGTCACCATGGATATCACGATGCCGGAGATGGATGGTTTGGAGGCCTTGAAAGCGATCGTGGGAATCAACGCAAAAGCCAAGGTGATCATGGTCAGCGCCATCGGGCAGCAAGCCAACGTCCTGGAAGCGGTAAAAACCGGCGCCAAGGATTTTATAGTCAAACCCTTTCAGCCCGATCGAGTCATCGAGGCGTTGAAGAAGGTCGCCGCGATGTAGAACGATCCAAAGATCCAAGAGATTCAGGTATTGGCCACTTCTTTCAAGGCACCCAACGAAGATGAAGAGAACCGCTCGTGAAACCGCCTTGTAAGAAGCGAATCCGGTTTGAACATTCCAGTTTGAACATTTATGTAGAAAACCACCAATTCATATCGATCCAAGGGAATCGGAGGTCCATCCGTGAAAGTTGAATATGTAAACCCATTTATTGAATCTGCAGCCAACGTATTGGAAGAGATCGCCGCACTGCACAGCGAGCGCGGCCGTCTTCAACTAAAAGATCCGAATTCCCCCTACCGGGATGTGTGCGCGATTTTGGGTGTGATCGGGCGCGTGCATGGGCAGGTAATTTATGGATTCGACGAACCGACGGCCAAGGGAGTGGTCTCGCGAATGATGATGGGGGCCGAGATTCTGGAATTCGACGAAATGGCGCGAAGCGCGCTGGGCGAGTTGGGCAACATCATCACGGGGAAAGCTTCGGTAGCGCTTGAAAGTGCGGGATATCCGATCGAGATATCTCCCCCGACTCTGGTGATGGCGGAGAACGTGAGAATCTCGTCTCTGAAAATTCCGATGATCGTCGTTCCGTTGGAGACGGAATGCGGGCAGATCGATATCTATGTGGGGTTGGAAGAAAGCAGCGATTAAACCAGGGGCAGGATCGCATAACCGGCAAAAGGAAAAATGGAGTCATAAGTATGGCTGGCGGTTCTTTTGCGAAAGGAAACACTCAATCGGGCGACCGGATTCCTCCACTGAGCGGAATCAGCGGTTTTCATATGAGTGAAAAGGAGTTCGATATACTCCGGCAGATGGTATACGATCATTGCGCGATTGACGTGCGCCCTCATAAGAAGCAGTTGATGGTCAACCGTTTATCCAAGCGGTTGCGCCATTTGGGGATTCAGACCTTTTCGCAATACCTTCAATACCTGGACGAAGGCCATCACCGCGATCAGGAATTTATCGAATTAATCGATGCCATCACGACCAACAAGACGGATTTTTTCCGTGAACCCAAACATTTTTCTTATTTGGAAGAGAATGTGATCCCCAAGGTCACGACCGAGCGGGGACGCGGAGACCGGATACTGCGGATCTGGTCGTCGGCCTGTTCGTCCGGCGAGGAACCGTATTCCATTTCCATTTGTTTATCGGAGGCGATGAGCCGTCATCCGGGGTGGTCGTTTGAGATTCTGGCCTCCGATATTTCCGAAACCATTCTCCGCCATGCGGTGACCGGAATCTATGAGGAGAACAAGGTTGCCCCCATCCCAATGAATTTATTGCGCAAGTATTTTCTGCGAGGGAACAAGCGGTACAAAGTCAAGCCGGAGACGGCGCGACCCATCACATTCAAGAAGATCAATTTGAAGTTGGATTTTCAGAGGATCGTCTCCAATTTCGATGTGATATTTTGCCGGAACGTGCTGATCTATTTCAATCGGGAGACGCAATTCCAAATCATTCAAAAATGTTGGCAGGCGCTTCGGCCGGGCGGACATTTATTTCTGGGACACAGTGAAACCTTGCAGGGTATGGATACAAAATTCAAATACATACTCCCCGCCATCTATCAGAAGGGGACGAGCGACTAAGGTCGGGAGGTAACCATTCATGTCTTTCGATAC
Organism: uncultured bacterium; assembly: GCA_964520565.1. GTDB lineage: Bacteria > Hinthialibacterota > Hinthialibacteria > Hinthialibacterales > Hinthialibacteraceae > CAZFOX01. The sequence continues at coordinate 5,931 of CAZFOX010000267.1, forward strand.
CCAGAATTACATTGAATTGTTTTATCAGGATGCCGAGGAACACCTTCAATTAATGACCGATGCCCTTCTGGATCTCGAGAAAAATCCCAACGATAAGGAGGCCTTGTCGGCCGTTTTCCGTTCCGCCCACACCATGAAATCCTCGTCGGCGATGGTGGGATTCATGCATATCAGCGAATTCACCCATCGCATGGAAGATATGATCGGTTACTTGCGGGACAACCAGGTTACGATCACTTCGTCAATGGTCGATATTCTGTTCCGCGCATTTGATGTGCTCAAGGATATGCTGTCGCAGTTGCAGGATGAAGCCACCGAGGCGCAGCGCAATCAAACGAAAAACACGGCCAAGGATCTCATCAAAGTATTTGAGGGGGTACTGGGGGGCGAAGAAGACAAAGAGGAGGCGCCCGCCGCGTCTTCCTCCTCCGTCCGAATCCGGTTGGGCGAAGAGAGCCGCAACCGTGTGGAGGAACTGCGCCTGAGCGGCGATTCGATCTATGAAATCACCGTCCGTTTCTGCGCCGACGTGCAAATGGCCGCGACCCGGGCGTATCTGATAGTCAACAATCTGAACAAAATCGGGACGATCATTCAGACGCAACCTGATCTGGAAGACGAAACGCAGAACGTCGATAAGGATTTTGCGTTGTTATTTGCATCGCGGGAGACGCCGGAAGCGATCCGAATTCAGGCGGAAGTCAGCGAAGTGGAACGGATCGAGATTCTGGAGATGACCAACGTCGAGCAGTTCGAGTGGCCGGAGGAAACGCCCCCCTCGCCAGCGAAGAGCCAGGAAGCGGAAGGAACCGGCGACGAGAGTCAGGTCAAGGATGCGCTGACCTCTTTCGACCGGCGTGAAGACCGTACCAAAACGCAGACGGTGCGAGTGAATATCGAAAAACTCGACCGGTTGCTCAACCTGGCGGCGGAGATGGTCATTCAACGGGG
>CAZFOX010000268.1:0-6878 GCA_964520565.1 uncultured bacterium
GGGGGGGGCCCCCCCCCCCCCCCCACTACACCCACTCTATTCAGCGAAGAACCAACGAATTCACCTTGCTAAGGGTAAGGATTGACCGTTCTAAATAACGATAGCAAATCCTGCGATGAAAGAGCCTACCCACTATTGACAATCCGCTTCTACCTGACGCATACTCAATAACCTGAAGATGTTAGGGAAGGAGAATCGAACTCATGGCTCGAGTGGCGGTCGTTTTATCCGGATGCGGTGTATTCGATGGTTCGGAAATCCACGAAGCGGTTTTGACGTTACTCTATTTGGATAAAGCCGGGGCGGAAGTGCGCTGTTTCGCTCCCGATAAACCTCAACTGCATGTGGTCAATCATCTGACCGGTCAGCCCGTGGAGGAAGAAATCCGGAACGTTCTCGTTGAATCGGCGCGGATCGCCCGCGGAGAGATTCAACCTTTGTCTGAGTTGAAGATGGAAGCCTTCGATGCCGTCGTGTTTCCCGGCGGTTTTGGGGCGGCGAAAAATCTCTGCACGTTTGCCTCCGAGGGAGACCGGTGCGAAATCGATCCCGACGTATGCCGGGTGATCCAGGATGCCGTGAAGAGGGATAAAGTGGTGGGAGCGATTTGCATATCGCCCGCGCTGGTTGCTCGAGCCTTGAAGGATACGGGGGCGAAACCTATCGTTACCATCGGAACTGATGCCGCCACGGCGGGAGCGATCCGCGCCATGGGCGCGGAAAACGAACCCCACTCCGTTTCGGAAATTGCCGTGGATATCAAGAATAAAATCGTTACCACTCCTGCTTACATGCTGGGTCCCGGTATCGCTTCCATTTCGACGGGCATCGAGAAATTGGTCGGTAAGGTATTGGAATTGATTGGCTGAGAACAAACAGGCTTTCTGGGGGATATCGATCTTAATTCCAGAAGCCAATGTTTTTTCCAATAACAGTGCAGAGTGGAGAAAAAACTGCGATTGGATGAAGTGGGAGATTGAAAACAGGCTGCATCCTGGAGTACGTGCATGCTGAAAACCTGTTTGGGGGGATGGTCCCGCGTTGGTCAGTATCTTTTACTCCTTTACGTTTGGCTGGGAGTCTGCCGGATCTATGCCAGCGAGGAAATCGCTTATCCATTCTATCCCCGGGATATAATCGACCAACCGTGGCGTGTTACCTCGCTGGTGGAAGAGGGGGGGCTTTTCAATAAATACATAACCTGCGTGGATTTTGAGAAAAATGGATCGGCGTGGATCTCTACGTCCGATGGATTGTATCGTTACGATGGCTATACCTGGAAATGGTATGGAATCGCGGATGGTTTGCCCAGTTCCTTTGTCCGATGTGTCCTGGTGGCCCGCGATGGCAAAATATGGTTCGGGACAGACCGGGGCGCGGGTTATTTACGAGATGGACGTTTTATTCGGCTGGATGTGAGCGAAAACGAACTGGGAGCCAGTGTCCGCCGGATCGTCGAAGAACCCGATGGGGGGTTGTGGTTTTGCTGCGATCAATGGCCGGATGCATCGACTCGGGGTGGATTGAGCTATTTCTATCAAGGCAAATGGATCCGATATGGCGGTAGCGAAGAGGGTTTCAGTTCTCATGTTTACCATTTTTTTCGAGATTCGCAGGGACAGCGTTATGCCACAACGTTGAATGGATTATTTCAACTTCAAGGCGATCGCTGGGTGAATCCCATGATCGAAGATGGCATTCGGGATTTCAATTCTGTTTACATGATGGCGGAAGGTCAAAGTGCCGAACTGATCGCCTCCAATTCGGATACTCTTTTTATTCGTCAAAAAGGACATTGGCGGCGTCAATCTCTCCCATCTCCCTACCAACATACATTTATTTGCTCGACTCGAGATGGCCGGATATTATCGTATGGACATAGCGGAACGGATCGACAGGCCTTTTTTGAATGGTCTGGAGACCGGTTTGTCCAGGTATCCAGTTCCTGTGTCCCTTTATCCCATTCAATCAGTCTCGTTCGGGAAGCGCCGGATGGATCGATCTGGTGTTGTGGATTTAACACGCTCCTTCGCTGGGAAAGAAAATCCGCCGAATGGAGTGAATACGAAAATCTCCCTCCCCCGCAATTCACCGACAATCAACGACGTATCTGGTTCACGGCCAGGAATCTCGCCGTTCGTTATGATGGAATCCAATGGGAGCGAGTGATGGGTTTCCCTTCATTCTCGGCCATCGATGGTCGGGGAAATGTATGGGGATGGGATTCCAAACAATTGAAATGTTGGGTGGGTAAAGAGGTTTATTCCTATCAAAAAGAGGAAACCGGAGTCTCTCGCATATCCGGATTAGTGGCCGGTGCTTCTAAAGGAATGTGGATTTATGGAACCGATCCGGAGGATCGTTTTTGTTTATCCTTTTTTGATAACGAGCGGTGGCTCCAACATTCTCTGCCGGATATTCAACCGTGCCATATTCGATCGTATTGTCCCGATTTCGGTTCGGGAATCTGGTTGTTGATCTCGGATCCAATAAAAAACGATCTTCAAGTGGTGAAAGTGGAAAACGGCCGCAGGATGAAAACGATTCCTTTCGATCTGGGGTGCCATGCTTACGACAATCCTTCTCTGTGGATCGATTGGGAAGGACACCTGTGGTTGTACTCACGGTTCGGTTTATATTTTCTTTCCTGGCCGGAATCCGAGAATTGGCATCGGATTGAACCTCTTCCTGGGAAAAACCTGATTGGAGGCGTAGTGAGGCCGGGCGATATCTGGTTTGGTGCGGATGGAATCATTGGAGGGAAGGGGGGATTGCTGCATATCCGGGATGGGATCAGCGAGACATACGAATGCAACGTTCGATCGTATGGAATTCGAAGCCCTGACGGCAGCGCGTATTTCGGCGGCGAGGGGAGATTCTTCCGAATTTCGCCCGGTGTGGGTTCGAAACCGGTTTCCATTACTCTTCCTCTTCCAGGACTTGTCGAACGAGTTGTCAAAGATTGTCTGAACCGCTATTGGGTAGGGATTGGCGAGCGGGTGATTTGTTGGACTCCGGATGGTGTCCCACCGGACACAAAAATCGCGGAGATGGAATCCAAACTGCACCAGGGGCAGAATCTGCGTCCTTCGTTTTCTGCCGTGGAGCGGTTTCATACTCGAAACGAACGAAAAACATTCCGGTATTCCTGGCGGATCGATTCGGGCTTCTGGAGCCAGTTCAACTCTTCGCCGATGGCGCTGATTCCCATGCGAAATGTTTCGCCCGGCGCTCATTGTCTTCAGGTGCGCGCCCGCGACGAGGGGGGAGACGAAGATCTGACTCCAGCCGAATTCCCTTTCTTCGTTCAATCCATCCCGATTCAGGAACGTGCCTGGTTTAAGCCGGTAGTTCTGAGCGTTGTTCTTTCGATCTTCCTTCTGGCGATCGCTGCCTTGGCGGCAAGACGGCGGCTGGCTATCCACTTGCAGAATCTCGAAGCAATCGTCGGGGAGCGGACGGCGGCGCTTCGGGAGAACGAGGAACGCTTTCGTAGTCTTGTGGATGCCAGCAGCGATTTAATCTGGGAATCGAATGAAAATTTGGTTTACACCTATGTGAGTTCCAAAGTCAAGGATATTCTCGGTTACAACCCGGAAGAGGTGATCGGCAAATATTATTTCGATTTCATGATGCCTGCCGAGAGAGTCCGCATTACCGAGTTTGTCGAAGAATACAGAAATCCTCCGCAATCCTTCTATTGCAGGGAAAACGTCATTCTTCATAAAAACGGCGGCGAAGTGGTACTCGAAAGCAGCGGCGTTCCTATTTTCGATGCCCAGGGCAATTTCCGGGGATTTCGGGGTGTCGATCGGGATATCACCAGCCGAAAGAAAGAGGAACAGGAAAAACGGCAATTGGAGGAACACCTCTTCCAGGCGCAGAAGATGGAAGCCATCGGTCAATTGGCGGGAGGCGTGGCGCATGATTTCAATAATCTGTTGACTGTCATCATCGGGAATCTGGAACTGGCTTTGTTGCGGGCCTCCGACGAAGTCCGCGTATTTCTGAACCACACGAAACAAGCCACAGTCCGCGCCACTCAACTGGTCAAACAATTATTGGCGTTCAGCCGGAAGTCTCCCATCGAACTCAAAACGATTCAGATCGATGGCCTGATTCATGAATTTTATTCATTGGTTCGAGAGACAATCGATCGCCGAATCGATATCGTTCTGAAAATGGCGAAGGAGTTGCCTCCCGTGAATGCCGATGTCTCTCAATTAAATTCGGTCTTGATGAATCTCTGCATCAACGCCCGCGATGCGATTCTGGAAGTCATCCAACAGGAAGACGAATTGGATTGGCAAAACAAGCGGTTTGCCATTGAAATTATTGTCCAATCGATCTGCATCGATCGGGAGATGTGTAATAAAAATGCTTTGTTCCGGGAGGGGCGGTTTGTGACTCTTTGCGTTTCCGATAACGGGATTGGAATGAAACGGGAAACGCTCGACCGCATTTTTGAGCCTTTTTATACCACCAAGGGAATAAACCGGGGAACCGGTCTGGGATTGTCGAATGTATATGGCATCGTCGATCAACACGGCGGTTGGATTACCGTGGAGAGCGAACCGGGCCAGGGATCGTCTTTTACGATCTATTTACCGGTTTCCGACGATATTCCGGATTCACCGGAACAAGATAATCCCGTTGAACTTCAAGGGGGAGATGAGACTGTTTTGTTTATTGACGACGAGGAAATGATCTGCCATTTGAATCAAACTGTATTAAGTGAACTGGGATATACCGTGTTGGCGGCGGCCGATGGAGTGGAGGGTCTCGAAATATACTATCGGAATCGGGATCGGATCGATCTGATCGTTATCGATTTCTCCATGCCGGGATTGTCGGGAGGAGAAGTCTTGCAGAGAATCTTCGCAGATAATCCACAAATGAAGGTCATTGTCAGCAGCGGCTATGTGGATGACCGGAAAGTTCAATCGCTGGAGAAACTGGGTGTATCCGGTTTCCTTAACAAACCTTTCCGTCAGGAAGCGCTGGTGCGGAAAGTGCGCGAGGTGTTGAGCGCGGGATTGTGATGGATAAGAATGTCGAGTGAACATTTTCTCACTGTAACCGCCATAGTTTTCCCGGTATTTTCAATCATTTTTTTAGGATACGGATTGAAGCGATTCCGTTTCATCGACGACACGTTTATTCAACAGGCGAATCGTCTGGTATTTACCACCTGTCTCCCCTTGTTGTTATTTTACAAGATTGGTTCTTCGGATTTTTCCGCGCAGTTTAATATCTCGCTCTTGGTAGGATGTATCCTGTCCATTCTCCTGATATTCGCCGCCTCTTATGGATTGGCTTCTCTGCGCAATTATCCTCCCAGCCAGCGAGGTGTTTTTTGTCAGGGAGCGTTTCGAGGGAATCTCGCCATCATCGGCCTGGCGGTAGTGTTGAATGCCTATGGAGATGAAGGGCTGACACGCGCCAGTGTATTAATGGGGTTTATCGTACCTTTGCTGAACGGGCTGGCGGTTGTGGCTTTGTCGTTGCCCCACCATGAAGGGAAAACGCCCGGTTATTCATTTTGGCTTTCGCAGGTTCTTTTCAATCCCCTGATCCTTTCATCTCTGGCCGGACTGGCCTGGAGTATGGCGGGGATGCCGTTCCCGCTCGTATTGGAAAACGGCCTGAGAATCGTCACCGGGATGACATTGCCCCTCGCTCTGATCGCCATTGGAGCCGGTTTCACGATGGAACGGTTGCATGGCGATTTACGCCGCGCGGGATTGGCAGCGGCTATTAAAATCGTAGCAATGCCGGTATTAACAGGAGCGATCTTGTGGTTACTTCATGTCCACGACATGGAATTGGCCATCGGCGTGCTGATGATCGGCAGTCCTTCCGCTACCGTTTCTTATATCATGGCGTCTCAGATGAAAGGCGATTCGGAACTGGCCGGTTCCATCATCATCCTTTCCACTCTATTTTCTATCCTGACTTATTCCCTCATATTGATTGTATTCACAATGGGAATCCTTTAATCTCCATCGTCATTCGCAAGGTCGAAGGTAAAAGGAAAGTTAAATAGATTCCCAATGGTTTTATCAATCCATATCATGGATTCATTCAATAAATAGTGTCAAGGCAATGTCATAGAATCGAGGCAGGATACTTTATCAACAGGAGAAAGATTTGATTGTATTGAGACCACCAATGAGGTACAAGAAACCACTTCCATCGATTAATGGGGAAGGGGGCGTCTTCAGGCGCCTATCGGCGTTTTCGCCAATTAGAACAATTAGAAATTAGCGGCAACGTCGTGCTCTTCATCCCGAATTTCCTTTTCGGAATCTTCTGTCTCCTCTAAAAACATGCGTTCCATTTTTTCACAAAAGTCGCATGCATAAGGAACCAGTTCATCCGAATGGAAATCGCGGTGATAGCAATCACAAAACTCGCAAAAATCGGACATGATCGGTCTCCCCAACGTATATTGGCTTATATAGTTAGAATGGCTATATAAATATCCATTGGGCGTTTTTATTTTTGCTGAAAAGAATGGATTTGTCAATCGTAATGGTATTTTTTTTAAACAGGTTACTGGATTTTTAATGATAATTACTGGGAATATATTCTATAACTTGTTTATTTATAATAGGATATATGATATCGAAAAATATGGGATTGAATAATTTTTCTATGATTTTTCCGGTCCAATTGGAAGGGTTTTTCCATTTGCCTGGTTAATTTACTGTAAAACTGTTTGCAAAGTATTAAAAAGTTAGTCTCATCCTGGTTCGCGTTTGGAAAACAACCAAGTGAATACACTTCTCAGGATGGCGCCGTTCGGAATTACGAATTCGATGGTATACCTCAGTTTAATAGAGGACAAAATCCGGTATACCGGTTACCGTGGGCCT
>CAZFOX010000269.1:0-6872 GCA_964520565.1 uncultured bacterium
GGGGTTTTCATCTACCCATTGTCTATAATTCCGGAGGATATGAGTCTATTGAAACCCTGCAATTATTGGATGGAATCGTGGATATTTATATGCCGGATTTCAAATACTGGGATGAAGAAACCGCCGAACGCCTCTCTGGAGCTCGGAATTATCCCGAGATAGCTCGTATGGCGTTTCAAGAGATGCATCGGCAGGTGGGCGATCTGGTTATTGACGATTCCGGATTGGCCGTACGAGGATTACTCGTGCGTCATCTTGTATTACCCGATGGATTGGCTGGAACCGAATCAATCGTGGATTTTCTCGCCCAGGAAATCTCACCTAATACGTACGTAAATATTATGGGGCAATATAGACCCCATTTCAGAGCCTACGAACATGCATCGCTGAAACGTACTGTCACATATGAAGAGATATGCCAAGCTCGCCAATTAGCGCGAGGGGCCGGTCTGAAACGATTCGCCGATTAAAAAACCCAGCCTTAGTGTTTAATTTCGAATCGTTTGACTTCCCCCATTGTACGATATACATTTCTGGCCCAGTCATAGGAATCCGGCGGTTTATCCAAAAATACCAGATTCGTGGGGCAGAGAAGTCCTGCTACCTGTGGAAGATCGGTAATCTGCAGGCAATTCAACATTTCAATGGCTTCTCCACGTCCGTTTTCTTCGCTGGCAGCATTCTGGGTCGAAGGAGGATTCTGCAGGAAGAGCGTGTCAATTTTTCCATCGAGAAGGGCAGCGTAAAGAGCTATGGCGGCCATTTCTCCACGCGCAGCGATAGCCAACTTGTCTTTGTCAACATTGGGGATTGACCGTAGCGCTTGCAAACATCGCAATACATCCCATACCCTCATCGAGGCGATTGTTCGGCCTGTCCATGCGGCTGCGCGCCGGATATGCCATTGCAATTCCGGTCCCCAGCTTGTATCTCCAACTCCGCGTGTATCGAAGAATGCCCGGTTCCATTGATCCGACAATCCAGAAGAAAAACCTTCCGAATCCCATCGGTTTTCATCGGGACTGCGAAGGACCAATACGACAGGCTTCTTTTCCGTTTGTTCTTCTGGCCATCGGCAATCAACCTTTAAGCGATACCCTTTTTCGGAAATAAAACTATAAACAACATTGCCTCCATTGCCTTCATGAGATCGATAAAACATCTGTGTATCCAGTTCGGGAAGGGTGACTGGAAACGCACCGAACGTTTTTTGTCGGAGAAAGGAAAGTACTTTTTCACGATGTTTTTCCAGATCCGTCTTTGTTTGAATGGATGGAGGTCCTGCCATTTTTTGAAACGAGTCCTGGATGGTTTTGGTTCGATCGTCGGCAGGGGGGCCATCCACATAAACACGTAATTCTTCTTCGGAAAGCAACGATTCGGGCGAGTCATCGATATCGCCAACCTGGCCGGGCGGAATTTCTTTTCCCATTAAATGTTTGATAAAAAAGGAAAAAATATTCGTTCGGGATATTTCATGATAGGAATGAGGGCCGGGAGTCTCAACAAAGATGCATTGGTCTCCTGCGCCATGCAGATCGTAAATATTCTGAATGGCTTGGTACATGGTTCGGACAGATTCAATCGGATTCAGTCCATCCCGATCGGCCTGGGCAATCATCAGAGGACGGGGGGCAATTAAAGCGCCGATATCCGAATAATCGATACCGTACGTATTGATAGGCACCATGCAGTCGCAATGACCATCCATTACACGCTGACCGATTTGCGATTCGAACGTACATCCTCCGCAGACCGGCGCTGCAACCTTAATGCGGGGATCGGCTGCGGCAATGTAGAAACTTTGCGCGCCTCCCCCGGAGATTCCCGTTACGCCGAGTTTTTCCGGATCGACTTCCTGGCGGGTGCATAATAGATCCAGTCCCCGAATGGCGTTCCAAAGTTCCACGCCACCCGGAGTATATCCGCGGCTATACCAATGGAACCATCCTCGTGCGTAACAACCCCAGTGTTCGCCCAATACCTCGCCCCATTGAATGGTTTCAATAATGAGACAAACGAAGCCTAATTGAGCCCATTTTCGAGGATGGGTTTGATAATGTACTTTCTGAGTACGGGAATGACCGCAAACATAAAGCACAGCGGGTGCAGGTTTTGATAGATGATCGGGAATGTACAAATTGGCGGGGACGTACAGGGATGGGAGGGATTCATAATACAGTTTGATGATTCGATATCCTTCTTTCTGGATCGTTCCGATCTCGACAACATTTAACGGAGGTCGTTCGCCTTGGATCGGTACATCGGTCAGACTCATCATTTCCAGAAATTGCTCGTATCGAATCGGTTTGACCTTTTGCCAATCATTCAGAGAATAGAATTCCTTTAAGGAACGATGGGTTATCTCTCTTGCGGCGTCCGACAAGTAAAGCCGGATATTGTTGGGTTGATCGAATAAAAGGTTGGGAGTATCGGACATAACCAAGGATTGAATACCTGATAATACAATGTACAGAATAGTATAGCCTAGCGTTTTTCCGAAGAAGGTCGACATGGCTTTATCTCCCTATCGTTGAATAAGATATGGGATCAATACTATCAGAAATGTTGGGTTGAGTATAGAAAACACGGTGGAAAATTGATAGTAGAAACATAGATGAGTATTTCTGACATTCAATTGAGATAAAAATTTTATGAGATTCATTGTTGTCCCACTTTGAAACGGGCTTCCGATATTGTAATGTAATGAATCTTTCTAAAATAACCATCTTATAGCCGTGAAAAGGTAGAATGGGATTCGGCAGGTAAGATGGAAAAAGACCGAGGTAGGAATAATGTTGCAGAGACGAATCGTTCTGAATGAGAATCAGATTCCCACAAAATGGATGAACTTGATTCCGTATCTGAAAAAGCCGCCCGCTCCCTATTTGGATCCGTCGACGGGTGAACCCATGGCCCCGGAAAAGATGGCCGTCATCTTTCCGATGGGACTTTTGCAACAGGAAGTATCGGCAGATCCATGGATCGATATCCCGGAAGAGGTTTTGAATATACTCACTTCCTGGCGCCCCACTCCTCTGGTTCGTGCCTACGATCTGGAAAAGGCAATTGGAACCCCGGCCCGTATTTATTATAAAAATGAAAGTGTCAGCCCTCCAGGGAGTCACAAACCGAATACCGCCGTAGCGCAGGCGTATTACAACATGAAAGAAGGCGTTACCCGGCTGACTACAGAAACCGGAGCAGGACAATGGGGTAGTGCTCTATCCTTCGCATGCAACCACTTTGGTATTCAATGCCGGGTTTATATGGTTCGAGTCAGTTACGAACAAAAGCCATATCGACGATCCATGATTCATGCCTGGGGCGCGGAAATCTTCCCCAGTCCTTCCAACGAGACCAACTGTGGCCGTATGATCCTGGAAAGTGATCCCGACACTCCAGGCAGCCTGGGCATTGCCATCAGCGAAGCTGTCGAAGACGCAGCTACTCACGATGATACCAAGTACTCACTTGGCAGCGTACTCAATCACGTTCTCCATCACCAGACTATCATTGGTCTGGAGGCTAAAAAACAGTTCGATTTAGTAGACGATAAACCCGATATCGTTATCGGTTGCGTCGGCGGGGGCAGTAATTTCGCCGGTATTGCTTTTCCCTATGCGGTCGATAAATCGCATGGGCATGAAATCAAGATCATTGGCGTGGAGCCGTTTGCTTGTCCAACCATGACCAAGGGAACGTTGACCTACGATTTTGGAGATACGGCGAAGATGACTCCACTGATTCGCATGCATACCCTGGGGCACGATTTTATCCCGCCCGGTATTCATGCCGGCGGATTGCGATATCATGGAGTAGCGCCACTGGTATCTGCTGCCATCGAGGAAGGTCTGATCGAACCCCGTGCCGTTCATCAGACGGAAGCGTTCAAGGCCGCTCTAACGTTTGCTCGCAGCGAAGGTATTATTCCCGCTCCGGAAACTTCCCATGCGATTGCGGCGGTCATTCAGGAAGCCGTAAAGGCCCGGGAAGAAGGCAAAGAAAAAACCATTCTCTTTAACTTCAGCGGTCACGGGCATTTCGATATGGCTTCCTACGACAAGTTTTTAGCCGGTCAGATTGAAGATTATGAGTATCCAGAAGAAAAGATCCGAGAAGCATTAGCCCGGCTTCCCAAAGTGGGTGCCTGACGCACCTATACTCATTCAAATTATGAAATCCCTCGGTGCTTTGAATGGCTGAGGGATTTTTTTATTTCTTGGATTCTGGATTCAGTTAACGGAGAGATTGGTGCGGTCGAGCACAAAAAGCATCTGACCTTCCTGTGTTTTTACCGAATTATCGGGATCATACATATAACCTAAAATTGGTTGTATCTTATTTCCGGTTTCAAACAAGTAAGAATACAATTCAGATGTTGTAACAATCATATCGTGAGGAAATCTATCGGCGAGTTTGTATTCGATTCCACGGATTATATTCTTGACGAAAAGCGAATATTTTGGATCGATGCCATTAGATCATTGCGAGATATAGGAACCTCGAACATCGGAAGGAATAGGCTTTCCATCGGGCTGATACTTTTCATCGTAGGGTATCAAGTGAGCCGTAGAAGGATCGTCAGAGTTACCTACAAAGGCATGACCGGCGAAGAAAATGACAACGCGATCGTTACTACCCACATTATCTTCATTCATCAAGTAATCCAAAATTTGCAAAACACTCGCACGGGTGGCCTGTTCATTGATGAGGAGCGTAATATCGTTAGGATCGCTGAGTTTCTGTTGTACAAACAAATCTCGTAACGCCTCCACATCATTTTATTGCCTGCCGTAACGGTTGCCGTCCCGATTGATTTTTTTCTGAGGATTCCTCTTGATATCGATCGATACCAACTAAAACAACATGCGTTCTGGGATACTGGTGAGTGCGAAGTTCTACTGACATAAATTTGTAAATCTTGATAATTCAGATAGTTACACAAACGTTGAACCATATCACATGAAACATCTCAAGTATTTGTTTTTACTATACTTAAATGTCAAATGCTTGAGAACTTCGCACTCTTGAGTGGGATAAAATTCGGGATTAAATAGACGATCCCGGTTTTGAAGGGTGAGTGGCACTGAGGTTTTGTGACCGAATGTGTCAATGCAATCCACATCAATCCGAGTCTGATTTCCCTGAAGAATTATTGAACTTTCACAGTATTTAATAAAATCACTGCTATTGGCATCGGGAATACCATACTGGGTCAGGATGGATCGTAACTGATTAACAGCATCGTGTCCCCGATATTGATTCGTTATGGAATTGAGCATCCTCTCTTTCCCATTCAACCAAAGTCGTTTGATAGAGGTGTTGTCAATACCGCATAATTCGATATTATACGATTCTCCTTCCGGTAAATACGTAGATATGGGTTGTGTTTGATTTCCATTTAAATCCCAGCTGACCGCTAGAACGGAATGTTCTGTCTTCCAGAAAATAATACTGAATGCTGGATGCAGAGAAAGCAAGCGAAGAGAGTTCTGTGGCCAGTGAACCTTCCAATGCCGGGGGGAGAGAAGCGAAGGTTTTTCGGATTTCGGGATTGGATATTCCCGATACATATTGTTCTACAACTTCCGGTTCGAAGAAACCCAAGACGTTAGGGTAATGAATTGTTTTCTCCCCCCATGGCGATGATATGCCAGAAAACCAAATACTGAATCGATTTCCCCATTATTCCGGTTTTTCCAACAATTTATTATTGACATGGAACCCTGTTTCTACCGATAATATAAGATACTTAAAGTATTCGATCAATCGAAAAGGATAATTTAATGAACCGGATTGTTTTGTTTCTTGTGTTTTTTGCAATAATGGCGATATTCTGCGAATTTCTTCATGCAGAATCCAACTCGCTACCCCCTTCGGATTTCGGTTTGTTTTTAAAGGTATCGGGAACCGTATCCGTCATTCATGCAGATGGAACCATTTCCGAGGCAACGGTGGGAATGAGATTGGTGTCGACCGATCGTATTCGTTCTGCCACAGAATCGTCCGCTACTCTCGCCTGTAAAGCGATAGGGAATCATGAAAATCAATTAGAAATAATTACAATCCCCGCCGAAAGGGAATTTATCCCTCGCCAATCGCCGCCTGCTTCATTTCTTTCCCGGTTAGTCAAAATGATTTCGTTTGATGAATTACTCGGTAAACGGAAAAGTTCCATATTGGGCGTTCGAGGAGAAAAACAATACCTCCTTGCTCCCCGATTCACGTTCATCCGGGATGGAAATCCCCGATTTCGGCTAAAACAACTTGGCGCTTCTCTGAAATACCGGCTAAAAATTTACCGGCAAAATGAAGAGTATCTATTGGAATCGGATCGGACTGATTTTACGCTTTTTGACATCATGCCGGATTGCCAATTACAGACCAATGTTTTTTATTCCATCGACGTCACTTTACTCAATCAACGTGGAGAACCGATCGATCGGAATTTGGAAAATCCCGTTCCCTGGTTTATCGTTTTGACTCCGGAAAAGCAACAGGAACTCAATGATTTTGAAGAAGAAATACGCCAGCTTCAAACGGGTGACGAGTTGGATTCTTCTCTCGCCATCCTTATGGCGCATAAGTATGAATCGCTCTATCTGCTTTCTGAAGCGTGGGATGTTTATCGGCAATTCTCCGAACCCTTTTTCACGGCCGAAACACAACGATTGGAAAAAGTAATGCGCCTCTATCCCTGAAGTTTTGCATTTTAATATTTATTGGTTCTTTTATGAAAAATCCTCTTCTTTCTTTATATGGTGTTCGCCTTAAGAAAATTGTCAAATCGTTTTTTTTCTGGCTGATTAGTGGAATCTGACGAGTGCGAAGTTCTGGGCAGAGAATCTGGTGATTTGAGAAAAAACTAC
>CAZFOX010000270.1:0-6870 GCA_964520565.1 uncultured bacterium
CTGAACGCGGACGAGTACCTTAACCGGGGATGTAAGGCGCCACACCCAAAACTTATGAATCGAAGACACCTCCTGGAAGTTTTTTTTGCGATGACTACTCGACATTGGATCGATTCGGTCACATTCAAAATATTTATGTAATACCATTTCTATTTATCAAAGTTGCATATGCTCCGTTAATTGTCCATAGAATTCAGTAATGACCAAGAATCAATTCACAATGATATTTTTTAGAATCGGTATAAGAGTGGCTGAATTCAATGAGTAGTACATCAGCGCAATAGACCGATCTAATAAAACGGAGCGCCGTCTAGACGCTCCGCATTTGACTCTTCAACAGACTTTTCGCATCGATCAACCGGGTTTCCAGCCCTCTTCGCCGGTGTATTTCATCCCGCCGGGAATCGCTATGGGAACTTCGGGCAGATCGCGGAGTTCGTAATAAATCGGATAACGTTCCTCGGAGTTATACGCTTCGTCCCAAGTCATCTCTTTGCCGGTATATTCGGCCATGCGCCCCAGGATGGCGGTCATGGTGCTCTCCGCTACGTTCTTCGCTTCGTTGATGGGCTTGTCGTTAATAATACAGTCCATCAGGTCGGCGTGTTCCTGAACGTAGGGCGCACCCTTCTTCTCCGATTTCCATTCCTTGCCGTCCGCCACGATCCAGTTGGCGCAGTTCGAGCGTCCCTTGGTTCCCTGCACGCGTTCTTCCACGCGGTGCGGTTCGGTAGGTTGCTGGCGGCACATGCTGAGCACGTTGAGGCCGTTAGCGAATTCGAAATGGACATTGTGATTGTCCCAGATATCGCCGCGCTGCTGCCACGAGCGCCCGCCGCAGCCATACGCCTTCACCGGATGCGCACCAACGATCCAGTTGATGACGTCCAGGTTGTGCACGTGCTGTTCGACGATATGGTCGCCCGAGAGCCAGCCGAAGTGGTACCAGCTGCGCATCTGCCATTCCACGTCGGTCATGCCTTCCTTCTGGTCGCCGAAGCCGATGGGGCCACCGCACCAGAAGGTCTGGGCGTTAACAATCTCGCCGATGGCGCCGTCGTGAATCCTGGCGATGGTTTCGATGTATTCTTCCTGATGGCGGCGCTGCGTACCGGCGGCGATCTTCAGTCCCAGTTCCTTGGCTTTCTCCCCGGCAGCGATGATCCGCCGGATTCCCTGTGGATCGACCGACGCCGGTTTCTCCATGAAGACATGGCGCTTGGCCGCCACCGCCGCTTCCAGGGTTTCGGCGCGGTAGCAGGGCGGCGTGGCGAGGATCACATAATCGGTGTCGATCTTCACCGCATCCTGATAGGCCTTGAAACCGAGGAAAGTTTTTATATCGGTGGGACGTCCCAGTTTGTTCAATTCCTCTTTGGCTTTCTCGATCCGGTCGGGAAAGAGATCGACCAGATACTGAATTTGAACGCCTTCGTTCGCCTTGATGCTGTCCAGCATCGCTCCACGTCCCCGCCCGCCGCATCCGATCACGCCAACCTTAATCGGCGTAGCGGCGCGTGCGTCCTTGGACGGGAGAACGTTGAACGCGGTGACCGCCGCGGCGGCAACCGCACCGCTCTTCACAAAATCCCTTCGTGATAAATCGAGTTTTTTCGTCATACCGTATTCTCCCCTACTTTCGATCGTTTCTATTGATGGGCTACGCTTCGCTTTGAGCCCATCCTACATCGATATTCGATTCGGCATGCCTATATTGATTGATAGGCTGAAACACGCTCTATTGTCGGGTGGTTGGGAAGATTGGGCAAGATGAGTGGAGGGGAAACGAGAGCACCAGCGGATTTCTCGTGAAAAGCCCCTCGACGATGACAATGGCGGCCAGAGTCGCCAGGATAAGTTTTCTGGTTTTCCACTGCCGCCGATATATCAAGTAAGCGAAGAGGATTGGAAAACCATTTGAGATCCCCCTTAGGCAAGCGGCTGCATCCCCAACAAATGACGTATTTCAATGCCGTTGTCTAAATCGTCCCAGTAGATGGCGAAGCCTCCAGGCTCCAAAGACCATTTGTTTCTCTGTTCGGGAGTGGCTTTGATTAACCAGTCCAACCATTCAATGCGATCGATCGATATACGGATTTCCCGCCCATCGCTAAGCATGACGGAAAGGATGTTCCCATCAAAATGAAGGTTAATCGCGGAAACTTCTTCGAGGATTTTATTAGCTAAAGTACACATTCCAGAATAATAACCTTATCGAATAATCAACATTTCTTTTATCGATTATATCACCAAATAAAGAATCCCGGTTGCTCTTGTTAACCGTTTATCCACCTTTTTAATGAATTGGATAAGACCCAAACGTTTCCTCATCCAGTTCAGAAGCAAATAAAAAATCCAATGCTTATTCAGTTCATCCCATCCAAGTACAAATCGCCGATCGATTCGACGCCGGAAATAGATTCTTCCTAATGGAATTATCCATAGAGAAGGATACAATGGGAAGGATAATAGTGGAAACCCGATTGCGCGATCGTGAATGGATCGACATCGTTCGTCCCGATAAAGGAAATGGGTTCATGCTCGAAAGAAGATGGATTTGCTTGGGATTTCTATTTTGTGCGGCCTGTGTTTCGTTGCCCGCCTCGGGCGAGGTCTCTTTTGCCCTGGGGCCATATCTGAAGTTTCTGACTCCCCATTCCGCCGCCATCGCCTGGCAGACGGAAAAACCGGCCACCGCCGTAATCGAGATACGCCAGAACGGCAGCGTTTTCGCCGTCGAGCGGATCGAATCCGCTTCCGATAGCCCCCAGGCGATTCTCCGCAATCTGGAGCCGAAAGGTAAATACATCTATCAGATCGCGCTGCATTGCGGCGGCGTGGCGGTTCAAAGCCCCACGTATGAAATCGACAACTCGTTGAACTTCACGAAGTATCCCCTGGCCGAATTTCCTTCGCCGTTCAAGGACGATGAAGAGGAAGGACGCTGCGAGCAGCTCGCGCGTACCATCCTTTCGCAAACCGGGATTACCCAAGGCTATTGTCTCGTCTACGGATGCGTGGATGGCCGCCTGGCGTACGAGCTGGCCAAACAAAGCGAACTGACCGTCATCGGTTTCGACGGCGATTCCACGCGCATTCAAGCGATCCGGCAGCGTTTTCTGGATGCGAACCTCTATGGAATCCGTTTCACGTTCTATCCAGTGGCCTCGCTGGGCGAGATTCCCGTTCCCGATTGTTTCGCCAATCTGATTGTCTCGGAGAGAATGCTGGGTGAAACGCAACCGGCAGGCCGGGGAGAAGAGATCGCGCGCGTTCTACGTCCCGGCGGGGGAACCGCCTGTCTCGCCATTCCATCCAATACCGATTCAGCCAATCTACAAACCCTCCCGAAGAATATTCCCTGGGAAACAAAAGAGTCCGGGAAGAATTCCTGGGCGTTATACCGAAAGCCCGGCCTTCCCCATACAGGCTCGTGGACCCATCAATACGGGAGTCCATCCAACTCAGCCAACAGCGGGGAAACATTATGTGGAGTTACCAGTACGGATCAATTGGACGTGCAGTGGATCGGACGGCCGGGCGCGGATTTTGGAATCGACCGCAATCCACGCATGCCTGCGCCCCTCGCCGCAAACGGTCGCCTTTTCCATCAAGGATTGAACCGGCTTGCGGCGATCGACGCTTACAACGGCGCAATTCTTTGGTCGTTGGAAATCCCCCACTTGCGCCGCGTCAATATGCCGCGCGACGCCAGCAACTGGTGTGCGGATAACGACTTTATCTACGTAGCGATCCGCGATCGATGCTGGCGGGTGTCCGCTTCAGACGGAGAGTTGCAACAGACCTACGCTCTGCCAGACAAGGTGGATCGGGAATCGTACGACTGGGGATACATCGCCAACGAAGGCTCTCTGATATACGGCAGCGCCGTGAAAACCGGCTCGGTTTATACCGAGTTCTTTGGGGAAGAAAGCTGGTACGATAAAACCTCCGGATACGGGACGGGAAAAATCTGCAGCGACATTCTCTTCGCGTGTGACAAAGAATCCGGGCAGCCCGCCTGGGACTATCAAAACGGAGTGACGATCAATACAACGCTCGCAATAGGCGAAGGGAAACTATTCTTTGTCGAATCGCGCCATCCGGCATTAAAAGAATTAAAGACAAGCCGCATCGAATCGCCCGAATTGTGGCTCGATCAATTTCTGGTCGCGCTCGATGCGAAAACCGGTCAAAAACTTTGGGAAAAAAGCATCGATCTGCATGACGGCATCGTCGTGTTCTATCTGACCTACACCGGCTCGTCTCTTCTTCTCTCCTCATCGGGCAATGGAACGTACCACCTCTATTCTCTGGATGCCCGGAATGGAAATTTGCAATGGGAAAACAGTCATCCCTGGCCGAGTGACAATCACGGCGGGCACATGCAACATCCGGCGATTACGTCCCAGGCCGTCTATCTGGAACCCTGCGGTTACGACTTAAAGACCGGAAAACGCCTCACGGAAAGCGTCGGGCGTCACGAGGGATGCGCGACCTATGCCGCCACCGATAACGCATTGATCTACCGGGGAAAAGACCGGCGGATTTCGATCTGGGATATCCAAACCGGAACGACCACCGGATGGGTGAACCTGCGTCCCAGCTGCTGGCTCAGCGTGATCCCCGCCGAAGGCATGATTCTCGCACCGGAAGGCGGAGGCGGTTGCAGCTGCGGAAACTGGCTGGAGACCTCCATCGTGTTTTCGCCGATACGGCGCAGCCTTCAGTAAGGAAAAAATCGTCCAAACCGGATTCCGATGTCTGGCATTCAAACCATGAATATATCAAAGCAATTAGAAAATGGACAATTATGATTACGAAAATCCATCGCCTCATCATCCAAAACACAAATTGTATTTCAATTCGAATTGCCTTTTTCCTTCTAGCGATTTTGATACCGCCGGGGATCGTCTGGGCGGAAGACTGGCCGACCTTCAAGCACGATAACCATCGCAGCGGGATAACCGGCGAATCCCTTTCCTTCCCCCTCGAGAAAGCCTGGTCGAAATCGTCGGCCATTCCCCCTCAAACCGCCTGGCCGGGTCCGGCGAAATGGGACTCCTACGCCAATCTGATCGATCTCAAATCCATGCGGGATTTCGATCCGGTCTACTATACCATCGTGGCGGGTAACCGGGTGTACTGGGGATCGTCGGTGGACGATTCCGTTCGTTGCGCCCGGTTGGATACGGGCGAGATGCAATGGACGTATTGCACCAACGGGCCGGTTCGTATGCCTCCCACCTGGTATAACGGAAAAGTCTATTTCGGTTCGGACGATGGCTACGCCTATTGCGTGAATGCCGAAAGCGGGGAAAAGGTTTGGTCGTTGAAACCATCTCCCGACGCCGCCTGGATACCCTGCGACGGCAAACTGATTTCGCCCTGGCCGTGCCGGACAGGAGTCGCCGTGCTGGATGGAATCGCCTACTTTGCCGCCTCCCTCCTGCCCTGGAAGCCATCGTATTTCTGCGCCGTACAGGCGGATACCGGATCGTCCACGGGGAACGGATTGTTCCTGGCGCAGCATGAAGAATCCACGATGCAAGGCGCAATCCTCGCTTCGTCCAGCCGACTGTACTTATCGCATGGCCGCCAGCAGCCGCAGGTCTACAGCCGGAGAACGGGTCAACGAATCGGCTCCATCGGAAAAAGCGGCGACGGCGGATGTTTCGCTCTATTGACCCCCGACGAAGTGTTAATCCACGGCGCGGGACAGAATCATGGCGTGAAGGGAGAACTGCGCGGTTTCGACGCCCAAACGGACGACCGTATGGCGACGTTTCCCCAGGCCAATTGCATGATCGTCCAGGCGAGCATGGCCTACTTGCATTCCAACGGACGGCTGTCGGCACTCGACCGGCAGAAGAATATCCAATTTCAAGCGCAGAAGATGCAACTGGAAACTCAAGTGGAATCGGATAAAAAGAAA
Organism: uncultured bacterium; assembly: GCA_964520565.1. GTDB lineage: Bacteria > Hinthialibacterota > Hinthialibacteria > Hinthialibacterales > Hinthialibacteraceae > CAZFOX01. Next base: position 5,936 of record CAZFOX010000270.1, read on the forward strand.
TTTAAGAAACTGGACGATCCCCGGGGAGAGAGCGAAGAAGGAAAGACTCTCTTACAGAAAATCGCCGAGGGGCAAACCCAAATGAAGGAATTGGAAGAGAGAATTTCCAAAACCCTCATCTGGAAACGGGACGTTCCTTTTTACCATACTCTTATTCAAGCGGGAGACACCCTTCTGGCGGGAGGGAAGAACCAAATCGTAGCGCATAAAGCCTCAACCGGCGAACCGCTCTGGTCGGAAACCCTTGAAGGAAACGTCCACGGTTTGACGGTAGCCAATGGGTATCTTCTGGCCAGCACCGACCGGGGAGAAATCGTTGCTTTTACGGGGAAAAAATGAAAGGCGGATTATTTAGAACTCATAGGGTTCTATTCCTTTCCATTCCCGGCTAGCCGGTATAGTATCGAAACAGTTTCGATCGATCGCCAAGTGAAGAGATTGGGAGAGAAAATAATGACCGGTTGGCTGAAACGATGGTTTGCAAAACCGCCCACCTTTCCACCTCCCTCTCCCTCTGTCAGAACCCCATCGAAACCCTCTCACGAGATACCGCCCATCGAAGTAAAACGCCTTCTCGATGAGGGGCAAAAACTCATTCTGGTAGACGTTCGCTCGCCGGGTGAGTGGGAAAAGGCCTCTCTCCCGAACGCTCTTAAAATTCCCCGGGACGAAATCTACGCGCGTTACGGCGAGATCGGCAACGATCCATCGGCCGAGATCGTCGTCTTTTGCCATCACGGCACCGAGAGCGAACAGGTAATGCATCAATTATGGGGCCTTGGATTCCAAAATGCCAAAATAATGCCGGGCGGCATCGACGCCTGGTCGGTGGAGGTGGATCCCAAGGTGGCGCGGTATTGATTCATGGAAATCATAATTGCTGTTTAACTTGAAAGGTAACAGTTTAGCCGATTGAAGAGAAACCATTGTTTTTG
>CAZFOX010000271.1:0-6858 GCA_964520565.1 uncultured bacterium
TTGGTCGTATCGTCTTCCCTCTCGATCGAATTCCATCGGGCCGCCGCCGGGGTGGCAATTTCCGCAACCCGCCGTGATGAATGTCATGGGAGTCAGATCGATGGTTTGAGGAGAAGAATTCGTTTTAGGGGAAAGATATCGGTACAAGGGAGCGGGCGAGCACCAGGTTCCCCCGTAATTCCCGGGAGAGAGCGCCCATTGATACCGTTCGGATTGAGTTTGCGTTGGTTTTTCATCCGCCCCTTGCTGAAAGTGGAATCCCTGGGTGATTTTCTGATAGTCATGACATTTGCCGCAGGTCTGTTTCGGTGAATAGGGTTTATCGGTGTTGATCCCCTTGACCGGATCGATGATATTTCCCTCTTCATCCAATAAATAAAATGGGGGACAGACGCCGGGAATAACCTGTTCGGTTCCTTCCATATTTACGGTTTTTATGGTCTCAGATCCGGTTTGCGCCCCGAATACATTATTTCCAACGGTCCCGGCAATCAACAAAAAGCAAGCCGTTGTTAAATAACGAGTTTTTCGATAGGAATACAAGAAATGATGGACTATCACGATCCCCACTCTCCTTCCCGAAAGAATGCTGTTGCCTCTTTAAGGATTCATTTCCGACCCAAGAGCCTTGGGAGCAAACGTTATTCGGATATCCAAGATTTAATTTCTTCCACACTGGGGATCTTGCCCGCTACTTTCACTTTGCCATTCACGGCCAGGGCGGGCGTCATCATGACGCCGAAGTCCATAATGTCGTTGATTTCGGTGACTTTCACGAGTTCGTACTCCAGCCCCAATTCCCGGGCGGCTTGTTCGGTCAGTTCCGCCAGTTTTTTGCATTTAGGGCATCCCGTTCCGAGAATCTGCAATTTCTTCATGGTTTTATTTGCACCTTTCTTATCGATTTACTGATTGGAGGAATCCAGCCAGGTTTTGATCTCATCCACAGCCGGCACTCTCCCGGACGATTTGACACTACCATTCACAATCAACGCCGGTGTTTGCATAATGCCGAGTGCCGTAATCTGGCGAATTTCGGTTACTTTGATCAATTCATAATCCAAATGGAGGGCTTTGGCCGCCTCTTCCGCATTTTTCGCAACGGTCTGGCATTTCGCGCAACCCGGACCGGCTACCAGAATTGAAACCATGATGATGAATCCTTCCGATGAGCGATTTACTATCCCCAAAAGGCGCCGAAAAACATTCCGGCAGCGGTTGACATGATAACAACCAAAGTAATATAAACCACAGTTTTCTGCGTGCCTAAAATACTGCGAATCACCAGCATGCTGGGCAACGAGAGGGCGGGACCGGCGAGAAGAAGAGCCAAAGCCGGGCCTTTGCCCATGCCGCTTCCAATCAGACCTTGAAGAATGGGCACTTCGGTTAAGGTGGCGAAATACATGAAAGCTCCAAACACCGAGGCGAAGAAATTCGCAAAGAATGAATTTCCGCCGACCGCCCAGGCGACCCAGGCATTGGGGATCAGGCCTTCCCGTTCGGGACGTCCCAGGAGAAAGCCCGCCGCCAAAACTCCCAATAGAAGGAGAGGGAGAATTTGTTTGGCGAATCCCCACGAGGCGCCGAACCATTCAGTAGCTTCTCCGTCGGAGGTACTGGCGATGGCGGAAAGCCCGATCGTTCCAATCACGAAAGCCACCATGGGATTTTGGGGAAACAGCCATGCCGCCAGAGCGGTGGGAATCGCTGTTGCCAGTACTTTCCATACCGGCATATGCAGCCAGAGAACGAGAATCAGTGCGAAGAGTGCGCTGAAGAGCCCGGTAATCGGCCATTTCCACAGGTACATCGCATACCAGAAACCGCGGGCGGTTTCGGTTTTACCCCAATTGGCGAAAATCAGGATTGCCAGCATCAAGGCGAAGAAAACGGCATTCTGCCAGAGGGGCCGGATTGTTTCCGGCTCCGGCAGATCGGCCTGGGCGTTGGCCTTTTCGAGTTCCTCTTTCCGGTAAATCCCATGCATGAGCGCACCGATGAGGATACTGAAAACAACCGCGCCCACCGCGCGGGCGATGCCGAGTTCCAATCCTAATATCCTCGCCGTCAATATAATGGCCAGCGCGTTGATGGCCGGGCCGGAGTATAAAAAGGCGCTGGCCGGGCCGAGTCCCGCTCCCATACGGTAGATACCCGCAAATAAGGGCAGAACCGTGCACGAGCACACCGCCAGAACGGTTCCGGACACGGACGCGACTCCATACGCCAGAATCTTGTTCGCTCGAGCGCCCAGGTATTTCATTACCGAAGCCTGGCTGATAAAAACGCCGATCGCACCAGCGATATAAAAGGCGGGAACCAGGCAGAGCAACACGTGTTCCCGTGCGTACCATTTGACGAGATGGAACGATTCAAGGAGGGCATTATTGAAACGGGCGCTCTCGACGGGCAGGTAGAAACAGACCAGAAATAGAAGAACGATGATACAAAGGATTTTCCACTCGGATTTCCAATTCATGATGTTCACCACGTTTGTTGATTTGGCAAAATCACCAAATGATTTCTAGAAAAAAAACCAAATAGTTACCCAATATGAACGAATTCTTTTTCTTTCTTCGGGCACGATTCGGAGACCACGGATTCCACTTTCGATTCAAGCAAAACGCTTTCCACACACTTGAAGAAATTCAAAATACAGGGTGTTTTCAGCTGGTAAAACACCTGCGCGCCGCGTTTGTCGTCCTGGATGATTCCCGCCGCTTTCAGGATCGAGAGATGCTTGGAGACGGTGGAGATATCCGCACCGATCATTTCGGTTAATTCGCAGACACAGCGTTCCTGGCGCGAGAGTTCTTCTACAACGAACAGACGCGTGGGATGCGCCACCGCCTTGATGATCCGGGCGCGGGCCTCGAGCCTCCGTTTGGTTTTTTCATTCATCGCGATACTCTCCCATTTGGTAAAATAGCCAAATGTTTTCAAAAAGCAAGCCCCGGCATTTTAAAAATTCTCTTCCCCGGGGAAACGGGATTCAAATGCGGATGAAGAAGAAGATGAAAGCGTACAGGAGGACGGTTAATAAAGCCGCATAAAACAGCGGTTTTCTGTGAAATTCCCATCCATACGCCTCATAGGGCGATTCGTTTGGCGATTCGCGTTCTTCGCCGGGTTCTGATAGATTCTTCGGAAGATCATCGGTCATCGTTCGTTTCTCCTTACCAGGAAATATGCTATTCGGATGAGGAACGGCGATCAATCCTTTCAGGATGCAGGGCAGGCACGGGGGCCTGCCCCTCCGGCTTGCGGGCGGGGACGCCCGCGCTCCTTTTTCGAAGGCATGTCATTTTTGCGCGTGGAGCGCATCGAGGATGGTTTTCTCGGCCCGTTCGATGGCCTGGCGGTAGCCCTGGGGATCGACAAACGGATTGACGGCAGGATTCTCTTTCCGGCGCTGGATTTTTTCATCCATTTGAAAAAATCCCCCGTGGTAGGAGACGAAGATATCGCAGGGAAGCGATTTCAATACGGCAAACGAGTGCGCAAAATCGCCGGCGATTGCGGGATATTGGGGATTATCGACCAGCCGGTAGCCGGGCGCCGAGACGCTGCCCACGAAAACCAGGTCGTATTCTTTATCGTTTTCGCGAACTTTCATCGTCCAGGTCAGGCATCCTTTCGTATGCCCGGGAGTCAGACGGGTGGTCAGCACGGTATCGCCCAGTTGAATTTTTTCCATATCCTTAACAACACGATCAGCTTTCACCGGCGGAAAAGGAATCGTATCTCCATAATGAAAATCGTTTTTACCGCCGTCGGCCAGCAAAACGGCGTCCGCTTCGCTGGCGATCAGGACCGCGCCGGTTTTATTCTTCAGGGCGGCCAATCCACCGGCGTGATCGATGTGGGCGTGGTGGCACAAAAGAATCTTGATATCCTCCAGTTTGAATCCCAGTGTCTGCAGGCTTTTTTCGATGAGGGGAACGGTTTCCTCAAAACCACTGTCCACCAGGATATGCCCCTCGGTCGTCGTTACTAAAAAAGAGGCTACGCCCGATGCGCCGACGTAATAAACATTTCCGGCGATCTTGAAAGGATCGATGGGCTGATTCATGGCTTGGAAAAAGGGGGTGGATTGTGAAACGGCCAGGAACGGAAACAGGGTCGGGAGAAGAAGAGAGAAAAACCGTGGAAAGAACAAACGCATGTTTTGCATTGTAGGCTCCTGCCTGGATAGGATTTGTTGGATTATGGCTACTAGAACTGGTGGAATACAAGGATCAGACGAATGCGAGGAGAGGTTTATTCGAAAATATGTGGACGGCCCGATTTCGAGCGATGGGAAATAATAGCCCGCCAATCCCTCTTCATCCCGAAATTTCAAACGCCTTGGGCAGGGGAAGGCGTATCTGGATTCGTTTTCCGGTCACGGGATGATCGAAAGAGAGCGAAAAGGCATGCAATGCCAGGCGGTGGATGGGATTGCCTTTCGCGCCGTATTTTCTGTCTCCGGCGATGGGACATCCTAGCTCGGAAAGATGAACGCGGATCTGGTTTTTTCGCCCCGTCTCGAGTTTCACTTCCAGCAGTGAAACCGCAGGATGTTCCTTTAAAACCCGATAATGCGTGACGGCGTATTTCGCCTTCGGGCTCTTGGGGCCGGAGCGCATCGTCAAGGTACGATCCTCCATCAACCAGCTTTGAATCGTGCCTTCCTTTTGTGGGGGACGCCCTTCCACCAGCGCGTAATATAATTTCTCCGTTTTATCCCAATTCTCTTGCAGGGCTCGTTTGATCTCCGGAGAGAAGGCGAACAGCATCACGCCCGACGATTCCCGGTCGAGGCGGTGCACCAGATAAGCGCGCTTGCGGTTGCGGGGACGTTGCCGGAGCGCTTGATTGACGGCGTATAAAAACGTATCCGTCTTGTCGTCTTCTTTGTTCATGGAGAGAACTCCGGCCGGTTTTTCTACCACAATCAGCCAATTGTCTTCGAAAAGGATGGGAAATGGCGCGGACGTTTTTTCTTTGCGGGGATTACGAATTTCAAGCGTCTGGCCGGGCTGGAGTACCCGATCCACCCTGGCGACTGGTTCACCGTCGAGGAAGATATGTCCGTTTTGGGCGAGTTTGCGCACGCGGGATTTGGAAATGGGCTTCAACTTATCCAACAGGAGATCGAACAGGATACCGGGTTCTCGAACGGTTATTTTCATAAGCGTATAAAATGCAAAGGGAATTGGTTAATCATATTCTATCCTGCGGGGGCGATGAAGCAGGGGGAAACCGCGAGGGTTTGCCCATACAAAGGAATATAAGGACAGGCACGTGAGGGTTACTCCTGTACCATTATACAGGAGACGATTATGCCTGGCGATTCAGATATTTTGCGATTCTTTTTTTCGCTTTTCTTTTTCTCCTTTTTTCTCTGCTTGTCCGGGTTCTTCTTTCGGTTTTCTTTTTTGTTTTGTTGGGCGCGCCCAACGAATTGGACGCAGACGCATGGACTGTACAGCCGGTACCCTTCTCTTCCTCGCCTAGTAAAGAGAAAGGCTGCTGATTGCGCGTCCCGGGAATCCTTGGCCAAGGAATTACTTCCCTATCTAATAGGGAGGTGGATGGCAAAAAAAGGGCGTTAATTTGCGAGATTGGGGGGAAATGCGGTTTTAGAGGGATCGATTCAGGGGGCAACCGCAAGAATTTGCCCCAGCGGCTGGGGGGGATGAGCGATGAGATTGCTTTGCTTGATCTTGGCGCCTAATTGGAGTCAGCTTTCAACATAGTGTTTACTTTGCTTGATTAAATATGTTCTCCAATAATGGTTTTCGTCTTTATTTCACCAGATTTGCATTTAGTGACAAATTCCTCGCTCATAAGAATTTTCTGGTCTACTATTATTCCGTCGCCATTTTCCCACTTACTTTTATAACACAATTTTTTCTTTATATTTCGAATTAATTTATTAAAAATTTTCTCATATTCTGTATGTATAATCAATTCATTTGTATTATTATTAATTATTTTATTGACAATTGAAATCGTTGATTCCATCCATCCGTTCGTATGATCTATAAATCCATGATGTAATATTAATAGGCCATTTGTTGACAGATAGATAAATTTCCGATCTATGTTAGATAGACATTGTATATCGGTAAGGAGTTGACTTCTGATATAATAATTTACTATATTTCCCTCTCGACATTCCAAAAATTTGTCAATCGTTTTTTCTTCATAAAACTGTTTGAAAATGTTACCTATTTTCTTTTGATGAATATAAATAAGTGAATACGGTTCATATTGTGGTAGTAAGGAAGACAATAATATATCTTTCATTTCTGAATCAGTTATGAAAAATGAAAAAGATCTTCCTCTTCCGTACCGATGCCAATAATCAATGTCATACTGATCATTCATATTAGTAATACCTTATATTTGTTCAAAAACCAACAAACCAAACATGCTTAAATTTCTTTGATGATCTTAAATCGTGTAGGGCAAGGCGCTCACGCCATACGGGCCGACCACCAATTGTTTTTCTACCGACTTGAAAAGCAACTAAATTGTCTCCATTTTTCATGACAAGATCAGGATATCTACCACCGAATTTCTTCTCTGGATTTGAACCACCATGTAATGGTTCCCATCCAAAACCTTCAAAACGTTTTTCCACTTCGAGAATTCTTTCTTGGTGTTCTAATGAACCTCGACGACCTAATGGATTTCTAATTTCTGTTAATGCAAAGAAAATCCCTACTGCAGGAATTTTATCTTCTATTATGTTTAGTGCTTCATCGGCAACAACATGCGATAAATCTTCAAGATCATTTGATACGCTCGTACATTCTTTACCGCCTGGAAACAATCCTGGAGGCGTATTCGCTCGATTTTGTGGAA
>CAZFOX010000272.1:0-6858 GCA_964520565.1 uncultured bacterium
ATGTAGATTTTTCTTATGACACTCCTTGTCGAAAATGGCCTTATAAGCCTCTACAGAGGGTTCTCCAATGAAAATTTTATACCGGATACGGCGTAGAAAAGCTTCATCGGCCAGATCCATAGGATCGAGGTTGGTAGCAAACACTACCAGTTGTTCAAAAGGAACGGAGAATTTTTTACCGGTGTGGAGTGTCAGGAAATCGATCCGGTCCTCAAGAGGAACGATCCATCGGTTGAGCAGATCGCGTGGTTGAACCAGCTGACGGCCAAAATCGTCAATGATGAACACGCCTGCATTGGCCTTGAGTTGAAGAGGCGCTTCATAGAATTTAGAAACGGAATTGTACCGTAAATCAAGCATATCCAAGGTTAATTCGCCTCCCACCATAACACAGGGACGATGACAGGCTACCCAACGTTGGTCTTCCTGGGTATCTGCCAGCCATAGGCTGTCAGCCTCGGAAAAGGTGGATTTCTGGATAGGTCGATGATATACCGGATCGAATAAACGGATTAAACTGTCACCCACCAAAAGGGCATGGGGAACGGCGGCGCCTCCCACTCTTTCATCCAATAAACGGGCGATCGCTTTGGCAACCGTGGTTTTTCCCGTCCCCGGCGGGCCATAAAGAAAGCAGGATTTACCAGAACAGATCGCAGGGCCGATCTGGGCAAACAGGCTTTCATCCAGAATAAAATCTCTCCACCCGTGGCGGAGTAATGTTTCATTGATTTCGAGTCGATTCAAACTGTGCTCGCGGATGTATTCCGAATAACGATCGAGAGGGACGGGAGCCGGGCCAACGTATGTATCGATCTGAAGAATATCCCGGGCATGAGATTTTCCCCGCTCGGTTAAAGCGAACCGATCCGTTGCACCACCCAAACCTTTCCCGCCGCGTTTTTCGACAAAAGCCATCTCCACGATCTGCTCCAAGACCGGTTCGATCAGGAGATAGGGCAAGTGTAGATGCAAAGCGAGTTCACGCCCGCTCAATACACTGCTTCGATAGAGATGTTTAATGGCCAGATCCTGTACGAAGGCCAATGTGAGTCCCGCCTCTTCCATCGTTTCCGGCGCACGAGGACGAGCGCAGTCGACTTCATTCGTACAAGGGTTATAGTCTTCCTCGGAATTTCCAACCTCAGAAGGCCGTTTCATTTCTTCCGTACTCAACGGAAACGAATCGGCTAACACGGCTAGCGAATCATTGACATTCATGATCGTCACCTTTACATGCAGTCAATTCTCTCACTGTTATTACTTACTGGGCATTGATGGACGACTCCACCGGGATCGGTGCAGACAGCGATCCTCCGCCGGTCTCCAAATCGCTATAGGCAGATCGGTACGATTTCTTCGCTTCCTTAGCTATCGCGCCCTCACCTTGGGCATACATACGAACAACGACGCATCGATTGAGAGCGCGTCCCAGGTCTTTCCAGTTGGTGGTGACGGGACGCGATTCTCCGAAGCTGTGAATCACAAGCCGCTCGTCCCAGACGCCTTCGCTGCGAAGATAACCAGCCGCCGCCAGTGCGCGTTCGTATCCAAGACGGATGTTGTATTCATCGCTGTTGCAATGATCGGCGTACCCTTCCACGATCACCATTCCATTCCGGCGGGCAGCCTGGCGAGCGATATCATCCAGTTGTGCCTTTGCCGATTCCGTGAGATCGGCCTTGTCGTATTCAAAGTAAATCCGTCCCAGGATGGGATCGGGTTGACGGGCATTTTCGATCATTGTAACAAACGGCGACTGGATGGTGCTTCCCAGCGGATCGGTCTTCGCCCGTACCAAACCATCGTTACTGGTCGCACGGCAACCCGTCCACAAAAGAAGAGGGAGAAACAGGAAGAGGTGTTTTCGCATGATTGCTTCTCACTTTCCGAATTACTTATTCATTAAGTTTTCCATGATACGAATAACCGCCGGTCCGCCTAACACCACGAAAATGGCGGGAAAAATAAACATCACCAATGGAAAGATTAATTTGACGGTGGTTTTGGCGGCCATTTCTTCCGCACGCTGGCGGCGCCGAGTACGCATATCGTCGGAGTGTACGCGCAACGCCTGCCCGATACTGACGCCAAAGCGGTCCGCCTGGATCAGTACCGACATCAGCGAACGGAGATCGAGAACACCGGTTCGTTCGCCCAATTCATGGAGCGCTTCGTTCCGTTCCTGACCGAAACGGATAGCCGTACAGGTCAATTGCAGTTCTTCGCTCAATACTCGGCAACTGAGTTGGATTTCCTCGCTGACCTTTTGCAAGGATGCATCGAGACCCAAGCCGGCTTCCACGCATACCAAGAGCAAATCGAGCGCATCGGGCAAACCACGGAAGATTTGTTCCTGACGGCTTTGTTTACGCAAGTACAGATAAAAATCCGGAGCCAATAATCCCAGGCCGAATGCCGCCAGACAGGGAAGCAGGGCATAATTCAAGGGAATATGATTTACGATAAAGATCGCCAGCGTTACCATTGGAGGGATCAGAGTGGAAACCACCTTAATCCCCCAATAATAATAAAGAGCGGCTTCATTGTAATATCCGGCCATCGCCAGACGTTGCCGGCTCAGAGAACGTTTATTCGGATCTTTGGGAGCCAACCGCTGCCCCAACAAAGCCACCATACTTTGTTCGTTGAATTCGGGGCGGATCATGGATCCCTTGTTTGTGGGGACACCGGGACGCAATCGCTCCACGCGCCCATCCACCGGATGCACGATCATTCGCAAAACCGCCGCAGAACCAATCACAGAAAAAAAAGCGGCGATGAAACTAAACAAAACGATCCAGGTCAATTCGAAAGTCATACCTTGATCCTCACGATTTTCTGAATCGCCAGCATTCCAATCACTTGCAGAAATCCAGCGATATAAAGCATTTTTCGTCCCAATTCCGAACCGGTCAGCGTTTGAAGATAAGCCGGATTGACAACATTAATAATCAGGAAGACGCCGATAGGCAGGATGCTTAATACCCATCCCGAAAGCCGCCCTTCCGCCGTCAGAGCCTTCACCTGTCCCAAAACTTTGAAACGGTCACGGATCACGCGGGACAGGTTGTCCAACACTTCGGCCAGATCCCCGCCGGTCTGCTGGTGGATCAAGACCGACAATACGAAAAAACGCAGATCCAGAAGAGGAACCCGCTGAGCCATCCGGCGCAGGGAATCGTCAAACGGAAGCCCCATTTGTTGTTCGTAGAAAACGCGGCCGAATTCCGTGCGGATGGGATCGGGCATTTCGGCGGATACCATCTGCAAACCCATTGTCAGTGGATGCCCGGCGCGAAGCGACCGGCCCAACACTTCAAGCGATTGCGCGAGACCGGCTTCAAATGCCGACAGTCTTTTTTTTCTCATAATCAAAACAGAGGCATATGCGAAAAGGATCGAAAAAACAGAGGATGCCATAACGATCCAAAGGGATGGATTCATCAACCAGGCTACACAGGCCACGATGCCCGTGATGGAAAAAACAAGTAACAGCCACCGGCCAACGTCCATCTTGATTCCCGCCTGAACAAATAATTCCGGAAGATTTAGAAGAGGGGGAAACTCCGCAAATATCGAGTATTGCCTCCAATCGGTCTCTTTTTTTAAGAAAGTCAGCGCTTGTTCCTGATACCCGGGCATATCCATCCGGCTCGTCATGCGGCGGAACCGCTTTTCTACAACAGCCCGTTCCGAAGAAAAGACGGAAAGAAGAAACAAGCCAATCCCCAGGATTGCGATCGTACAACCGGCAAAAACAATCAATCCAATCCAGGCAGGAGTCCATACAGGAATCATGATCGTCCTCCAATTCGCAACCGGGTACCAGGTTTAAATAAGTCGGGAGAGAGACGGATCCCGGTTCTCTCCAAACGGCTTACACAACGAGGCCGAACCCCGGTCGCCACAAAGGAGCCGATAACATTGCCTTCTGGATCGACATCTTCCTGTTGAAACTTGAAGATATCCTGCATGGTGATTATTTCACCTTCCATTCCAACGATTTCGGCAATACAAAGAACCCGTCGGCGTCCATCGATGAGACGGGAGGCCTGAACAATCAGATCGAGAGCCGAACTCATTTGCTGGCGCACCGACCGAATAGGAATTTCCAGTCCGCTCATGGTGACCATCATTTCAATTCGGCTGAGCGCGTCCCGTGGGGAGTTGGCATGAATGGTAGTCAGCGATCCTTCATGACCGGTGTTCATAGCCTGGAGCATATCCAGCGCCTCCGCACCGCGCACTTCACCCAGGATAATCCGGTCGGGACGCATACGGAGAGTATTAAAAAGAAGATCGCGTTGCGTGATACATCCGTGACCTTCAATGTTTGGAGGACGAGTTTCCAATTGTACCACATGAGGTTGCTGGAGCATCAATTCCGCGGAATCCTCGATGGTAATGATGCGTTCGTTAGAAGGAATAAAGGAAGAAAGTACATTTAGTAACGTGGTTTTACCCGATCCAGTTCCTCCGGAAATAATAATATTGAGTTTCGAGCGAACCGCGCCTTCGAGAAACTCCACCATTTCAGGGATAATAGACTGATATTCCAGTAACTGTTCCAGACGGACGGGATTGGCTCCGAAACGCCGGATGGAAAGCGCCGGGCCTTTCAGAGCGAGCGGCGGAATAATGGCGTTTACACGGGAACCATCCGGAAGACGCGCATCGACCATCGGCGAATTTTCATCCACCCGCCGTCCCACACGCGAAACGATGCGGTCGATAATCTGCATCAGATGACGATCATCGCGAAAATGGACTGTACTGCGTTCGATCTTACCCCGCCGTTCCACATATACTTCCTGGCTGTTATTCACCAGGATATCACTGACTTCGGGATCGTTGAGCAGCGATTCCAACGGACCAAAACCAAATACTTCGTTCAATACCTCATCCGCCAGAGAGAGACGTTCGCTACCACTCAGAGGCGCACCCTGACCGGCGATTAATTCGAGAATCACCGGTTTAATCTGGCGTTTGACTTCATCTTTGTTGTCTTCGCGGATACGGCTGAGATCCAACCGCTCGATGAGACGCCGGTGGACTGCCGATTTGATCTCTTCATAAAGGCGGCCAGGAGCGGTATCGCCATGCTGGCGGCTGGTTTCAGTGGAAGCGAATTGGGCTGCGGAACTCATCGGCTTTCACCCCTCCATGGATTATTGCATTACGCCCACAGGCTCCGAACCGGACAATAACGGGCGAATCACCAGTTGGTCTTTCGGTGCTTTCACAGGCTCGGTCTGCGTTGAATCCAAGGCAATCGATTTCGCAATAACGGCAATATCGCGTCCCGCTTTCCCCCAACGCCGAACGGAACGAAGCGGGATACCCTGGTTGATGGCCGAAATGACATTTCGTTCGTCGTTCCGAATCACCTTCCAACTGGATATCTGTAAAGTTTTCGCGATATGTTTATGAGTAACCGAACTGCGCGGATTGTATGCATTGATCAGGAGATTCATCTTCTTGTCTTCCAAACCTGCATTCTCCAGCCAGCGAACCTTCCGGGAAGCCAGATACAACGAGGGAAGCGTTTGATTCACGACCAGACAAATTTCATCCACGGAAGCAAAGACTCGTTGTGCGGTTTCCATTCCACAACCGATATCGAGAATCGTGAATTCAAATTTCGATTGGAGAATTCCCATCAGCCGAGCGAAATCCTCTCGATTCCAGGAATCCGAATGGTTCTCGCCGGATTGGAGAAGTAAACGCAGGCCACCATCCACTTTCAGAGCGATACTTTCCACCAGAGCATCGTCGATGCGATCGCCCCGTCCCCATATATCCTGCAGGGAATAAGTAGGTTGCTGGTCGAAAAACAAACCCAAATCTCCCTGTGTTTCATGAAGGTCTACGAGTACGGTTGAGTGTGTCTGCGCCAGAACGTGCGCCAGATTACAGGCGATCGTGGTGACGCCGCATCCACCTCGGCTCCCCCAGACAGCAATCACTCGGCCCCGACGCTCGGGAACGGGCGAAGGAGGGAAAGATTTACGCTGCGATCGAAGACGGGTAAACATTTCCAGGAGAGACTCATGCTGCAGGGGAAGTACAAGAAACTCATCCGCTCCCGTTCGAAAACACCGAAGAATGGTATCGGGATTGTTGTTATCGCCTATACAAACGATCCGAAGTAGGGGATTTTTCTCCCGAATTTTTTCCATCAGAGAAAACGCATCCTGCGGATTCCCATCCACTCCGCAAAAAATGAATTCCGGCTTGATACGATCCACATGCGAAGCGGCCAGTGCGTAGGAAGTGGTTTCCGCACAGATCTCCACCAGGTTGGAAGCTGTTAACATCTGCTTGATATGATTGCGGCCGTCGGAGTTCCGATCGACCAGCACACTGCGAACCGGAGTGGAACTGGGATTATGATTGCCGTTCATGGGTTTCCTCCCCTCCATCCACTTATCGAGTTAATGAGAGAGCGTATAAAAAATGAGTTGACGGTGCATTGGGATCGATAACCGCTTCCGGCGTCACAATCTGCATGGGTTCTACTTCGATATATCGATATTCGAGAGCGCCCATCATTTTCATATCGACAATTTTTACCCCCACATACCGGCAAACTTCATACCGCGCCGTATCCCCTGACCCGGTCACCTGACGATGAAGAGGCAGGATACGAGGTTCTTCATAAATCGTTTGAATCGCAGATTTTAACGAAGCACTTACCCCGGTATCGCCGTTAAACCATTTTGTAAACAAACCATCGCCATCCTCATCGCTGAGATAGAGTCCTCCTATGTAATCAATATCTTCCGCCAATGGGCCATATTGGATTTGTTCGGCCAAATGATCGGTCGAATTAGCGTCCGGTCCTATATCGATTGT
>CAZFOX010000273.1:0-3363 GCA_964520565.1 uncultured bacterium
TCTTTCAAGGCGTTTCTGCGAGTTTGTCTCTCAGACTACTTTTGGAGCCTTGAAAAAATTTGCAGATACCCGAATTTCAAATATCGTTGACTAGAAATAAGCGCCTCATTTCTCCTCCTTCCCTTCATAAATCTGAAAATGCTCTATCCCCGACGGTTTCAGGATATGCTCCGGGACGTTCCAGATTTTGGTGAGGCCTTTTTCTTCGCTGGTGAGCAGCTGGGTTCCATCGGGGGAGAGCGTCAGGCAGGCGTAATCCTGGGCGAAATCGTCCAGGGTTTTGATAATCCGACCGCTTTCGATATCCCACACCTCGCTACCGGCGAAGAGGTGCCTGCCGTCGGGGGACAACTTCGCCGGGAAATGCAAGTTCTCCAGCGTTTTTTCAATTTGCGTGGTCTCCACGTTCCAGATCAAAGCGCGGCGGTCTTTGCCGATAGAGAGGACCCGCTCTCCATCCGGGAAGAAGGCAGCGTACTCGACGCTGGCGTTGTGGATCGTGAAATCCGCGACGATATTCCCGCTTGCCACATCCCACACCTTGGCGGTTCCATCGAGGCTGGCGCTGACAATCCGCCGGTCGTCGGGCGAGAACTCGGCATACCAAACGTTGTCGGGATGCCCGCGAAACTCGCGAAGCATCTCGAAGGTTTTGGCGTCCCAGATGCGAATGAGGTTATCGCCTACTTCGTTTTTCCGTTTCCCCGATGCTGTCAAAAATACAGAAAAATCGTTGGAAAAACTGGCGTGAGTTCTCTGATCGTTGCTTGCAGAGTTAACTGTACCTACACATTCCCAGGAAGAGGTATCTAATACGGATACTTGATTCTCATGACACCATAATACAAATTTACCATCTTTTCTGTATTGAAGAGCTTCATTTCGTGTTTTAGATGCAGGACTTATAATATCTTGTCTGAAAAGACATTGTTGATAATCCCATAATTCAATTTCATAAAAATTATCGATTAAGATCAGGGATTCTACTGGTGAAATGGCTGCCACATCAAATGCCTGGAGGAAAGTTTCGTTCTCCTCAATAATTTTATTTTTTTTCAAATCCAAATAGCCCATTGAATCATGGGTGCCTATTCTACCAAATTGTTTTATAAAATATAATCGGTCGGAATTATAATCAAATGAACCTGCAATCCAACCTGGATATGGACCATATTCATAATATTCAATCGCATTATTCCCATTATTACGGAAAATGTAATCAAGATTAACTATACTAGCATATTCATGTATACTGGTAAAACATGCAATCCATCTTTTTTGAGGAGAATATTTGTAATTAAAAGACCATGAAGGGCGAGATGGCATTTCGAAAGAATTAATATATTGCCCTGTTTCGCTATTTATAAGATATATTTGAATAGAATCTATATCCCAACCCGATATGCCTGGTAACATTTCTGACATATTTTCCACAAGCGCAATCAAGTAATTATTTTTTAAAGGGCGGATTTCGACTAATCTTGATTTTTTATATCCACCCACACTCCAATCGGATATATTCTCTAATAGAAAAGATTTCACAATGCGTCCCGATTCAACATCCCAAAATTTAATTCGGATTTTTTTATCGTAATCCAAAACCGTATCGCTGCTGTTTTCAATTCGTTCAATCCCCGCAATTTGTTTGCCATCGCTGGAAAAGAAGGGTGAAGCGGGTATTTCTGTTGGTAATTGTGTCTCTTCTCCCGTTTCAATATTTAATAAAATTGCATTATCCTTATAAAAAACCACCTGAGTGCTGTCTGGAGAAAATGGATATGGAGATACAGATACATGATTATAAGTATATAACAAATGAAGAACGCCCTCCTTATAATCAAAAATTTGAAAACTTTTTTTTCTACTCAGTAAATCTATATTCTGATTGTGTTTGGCGATCAGTTTGGTTTGATCGGGTGAGAATTCAAGTATATGATAGTTGCTTCCACAATCATAAATTTTTTCAATAATACCTGTTATTATGTTGAACATGTATATTTTTCGTCCGCTATCTCCTTTGATAACAAAATAATTCCCATCGGGGGTAGGCTCCATATCGCCGATTAAACCCAGTCCCATGATGATTTCGCCCGATGGGCCACGAAAGGGATACGGTATTCCCGGCCAGGAATAGGCGTTGTAGAATACTAACATACAAAAATAAACATGATGAATTGATATTAAAATATATCTATTTATTTTCATCAGAGTCTCCTTATATAGCATACAAAGTGGGACGGCAACATAAATACGTTGCCGTCCCACTTCGCAGAACCTAATAATCAAGATAGAGTGTGTACTTAGACATATGAAAACCTGGTAATCCTCCATATTTATCATGCGCATAAATTTTCATATAATGCCCACTTCCTTTTGAACCATATCCATCCGTAGAAACCATTCCAGAAACCCATGTATTGGAACTTGGCAAAGGAACTTCAATACAATTACTTAACGCACATGGATCTTTCCAACCGGATACACATAAATACATTCGATGATACGGACGATCATGTGTTGAAGGATTCATGAAAACATACAAAAATTCATTCAGTCCAGTATGGTCCATAACACTTACTGGAACTAAATATCCTTCATGCGGGAGCCCATCATCTTTATCAAATAATGGTGTTGATAGTCCTCCAATGCCGTCTTCTGAGAAATTCCAACTCCAATACTTTTTCCAGGGATTACTAAGAGAAGTGTAATTTGATGCTGTCACTTTATAACATTCAGCCCTCGCTACACACAAACTAACACCTTCCCTCCCGAACCTACCATATAATTTATCACCTCTTATTAAAGAATTTGGATAGACATCATTGACGTAATAGGTAGGAGTAATAATTCTATTATAATACAGATAATAATAATCATTTTTTTTCATAACAAGAGGATGAGCAGCTCCTAAAACAGCACCTGATCTGTATTTATCATGATGTAAATCACTCTCAGCCATCGAAGCACTTATAATTGGACCTCCACTAGCTGATGACATAATATTCAATCGATAGGGGTCGTTTGCATTTGAACATGCATACCCAATACGACAATATGCCCACCAATTATTCGGATCGTCTGACGCAACATTTTTATTAGGTGGGTTTTTATACCAGTCCTCTGCATGAAAAAATGCGTGAAAATATTCCCCATCCTGGAACGCGGAACTAATTGCTGTCATTCCATTCGCCCAATGCCATTTATCGCGAACCGGATAGAGTGCGCGCCACACCGGGTAATTGGGATTGCTGGATCGGTATAGCACCGAATTTACATCGCGAATCATAGAATTATTGATTGATGTGCTATTCGCCGAATAAAAGTTGGAAGCGGTACTCAAATCGCATGCAACTGATCCCGTTC
>CAZFOX010000273.1:3373-6852 GCA_964520565.1 uncultured bacterium
AAACCAAACCGCAAGGGGATCCGCCAGTATGTCCTGATCCCGTTCCTGGCCATTCTCCTTGAGTGTAATAAGAATTTCCAGCCTGGAAATAGCACATAACCCAATTCGTGGAACCTGAATTTCTGACAAACGACGCGAACGATTCAGGACAATTCCCAATTCCGCTGATCGGAATGGTTTCGCTGGCATAATTAATATTTCCACCAGATAAATATGTAGGAAGATTTTTCGATTGTCTGCTATAGGTTTTCATGTTGTGAGCAGGAATTAATCCTGGATCGATCTCCAATAAACCTTTATCCTCTTCTCCTTCAGTTAAAAAGTGAAAGTCAAACGTCGCTCCCATCATCTTCATGCAGATCCAGCGTCCCTTGGTAATCGCGCTCTTGCTGGTGGCGAACGCGGAAACCACGTCCAGGCGGATTTCCTTTCCCGACCACTCCGACAGGTTGGCGACGTAACTACGCCCGATGTAGCGTTCGTTTCCCATCTGCTTGACAGGTGGCTCTTCCATCTTGCGGTCGTTCTTCTGGGACAGTTCTCCCATCTTCACCCACTCGGCGGGATTCACCCGGTTGCGCTCGAACACTTCGACGAAAAACTCCCCCTCCGGCGCTTTCCCGGTTTCGTCGACGTTCAGGTCGTACATGATCTCTAACTGCACCCGTTTCAGCGGCGGAATCTGCAGGGTGTACGCGCCGCGTACCTGCGAGACGTTTTCGGTCGAGAGCGCCTGCGCCTCGATATCGACGGTCTTGCTTTCCACCCGATCCGTCTCCACGAAATTGCCGGACAGGTCGAAATACCCGCGGATCGCGCCCTGCTTGACCCGCTCCACGCCGCCGATGGCGGCTCCGTACTGGCTCCCGCTCTGTGCGGTCACCGTCCAGGCTGCTTCCTGGAAGTCCTCGATCAAATCCTTGATCTTGACGATCCGGTGCTTGACCGGCGCCGCCGGTTCCTGAGCAAACGCCCCACCCGCGATAAATCCTACAACAAATGCTATCACGGCCAGCCGATTCCATCCACACGATTTTCCCCGTTTCATCGAACATCCTCCCTGGTGGTTGATTGAGCGCATCGCGATTTCATGATGCCTGTAAGAGATACAGATAAGGCAAACATAGCAAAATATTGAAAATTGTCAACAGTTTTTTTGTAAAAAATATATTTAATGGAATTATAAATATTTATAGAGACAATTGCATAATATTATAATATATAGTTGTATATAAAAGTGAAAACAAAATTGCATCGTTTTATGGGTACTGAGTAGGATTGTTTTGTTGTGTCGGCAATGATGGGATCAATCTGCGAGGGCACAGGCGGGACGCCTATTATACGATTAATTGTACTGGCGGGATGCCTGTTATACTATTAGTTGAGGAATTTTTGGTTGCGCTCGGAATGAGTAAAAGAATGGCGGGCGAAGGGGTCGCCCGCTTCTAGTAATTCTACTTCATATCCACAAATATCTTCCCTGGATTGAGGACGCCTTCCGGATCGAAGACCTGTTTCATTCGCTTCATGACCTTGATCCCGGTTTCGCCGACCAGGAGAGGAAGGTATTTGCTCTTCATGCAGCCGACGCCGTGCTCGCCGGTAACGGTTCCACCCAAAGAGATAGCCTTTTTGAAGATTTCATCAAAGGCTTCCTCCACCCGGTGCATCTCTTCCGTGTTTCGCTCGTCGGTAAGGCAGGTCGGGTGCAGGTTGCCATCGCCCGCATGACCGAAGGTTCCGATATCCAGGTTGTATTTCTTGCGCGTCTCGTCGATGAAAGCCAGCATTTCGGGAACCTTGCTGCGCGGAACCGTCGCATCTTCCAGTATGGTGGTGGGTTTGCGCCTCGCCAGAGCCGCCAGGGCCACCCGCCGCGCCTGCGCCAGGTTGTCCGCTTCTTCCTGAGTCCGCGCCACTTTCACTTCGGTAGCCTGATTTTGCTTGCAGATCGATTCGATTTTTTGCGCCTCTTCTTCCACCTGCGCCGGATACCCATCGGTCTGGATCAGCAATAATGCACCGGCGTCGCGGGGCAGGCCGATCTTGGAATAATCCTCCACACAGTTGATGGTGATGTTGTCGAGAAATTCCAGCGCGCAGGGAATCATCTTACCGGCGATGATTCCGGCGACCGCTTTACCCGCTGAAACCATATCGGGAAAATAAGCCAACAGGGTTTTACTGGCCTGCGGTGGCGGAACCAGACGCAGAAGAACCTTGGTAACGATGCCGAGTGTTCCTTCGGAACTGACCATCATCTTTTTCAGGTTGTATCCAGCCACGTCTTTTTTGGATTTGCTGCCTGTCCAAAAAACTTCTCCATCGGGAAGCACCGCTTCCAGACCGAGAACGTAATCTTCGGTGACGCCGTATTTCAGACAGCGAAGGCCGCCTGAGTTTTCCACTACATTACCGCCGATGGTGGATATTTTCATCGAACCGGGATCGGGTGGGTAAAACAATCCATGCCGCGTGGCTTCATTGGCCAGATCGGCGGTGATGGTCCCGGCTTCTACCAGCATGGTCAGATTTTCTTCATCCACTTCCAGGATTCGATTCATGCGTACCGTGCTGATAACAATCCCGCCCTGGATGGGGACGCTGCCACCGGATAGTCCGGTTCCCGAACCGCGGGGCACAACGGGGATCCGATTTTCGTGAGCCCACTTCATGACTTCGGATATTTCCTCGGTTGTGATGGGCTGCACGATGGCCGCCGGAGCCCCATTCAAAGTGGGTGTTCCATCGTAGGAATGCGTGACAACGTCTTCGGGATCGGACAACACTCGTTGTGAATCGACACGCTGTTTTAACGCGCGGACAATTTCCTCTTTATTCAACATGGCGGTCTCCTTGCCAGAACCATTCGCTGTTTTGCTCTCTTCCCCAGGATGAAGACTGGAGAGAGATGTCTATTTATAATTCTGCGGACGGGGTATCCGCGTTCCCCGTTTCTTTTCTCTTTGAGAAAGAGAGGAAACGAGGGTTTTTCTCTTAATACACTATATCGATGGATGAAAGAGAATGTCAGGGTAACCGCTTGCGCTCGGGTTCGTGTCCCAGCACGACTGCCTGTTCCCCTTTTTGGCCGTATTGTACCACAAAACCGGGGCATTCGAAACCAAGTGCGCCGGGGGCGTAAAAACGGCTTTCACTACGCGGGGGAGCCGTTGTATATAGACGGCGTTGACACCAAGCCGCCGTGACAGGACGGCTTTTTGTGTTGGCTAATAAAGTAAACTCGCGTTGTGTCGGCGAAAACTTGCACCGCAGGTAACTGCCGTTCACCATCAAATAAAAGACCGCTTTCATGCTGGTATCGCGAAGGGCCACAATTAAATCGGCGTCCGATTCCACAAACGTATTGTGAATTGTATCGCCTGTTTTTATGGCGATCATCTCAATCCCCTGTTTCCATTCCAGAATCCGCATTCCCGGCAGGGGAATATTGCCGTATTTGACTTCATACATTTCCC
>CAZFOX010000274.1:0-6844 GCA_964520565.1 uncultured bacterium
GTAAAACGTTATGGATCGGTCTACCTACCTACTTTCTTTTCAATCTGGTATTCTCGAACCATATAAAGCGAGAATCGCGGATAGGGAGCCAATGCAGGTTAATAGTCCAATGGGAATCAAGAATCCTCCGCAATCGATATGGGGGTCTTTGCAGTATCTGGGGCCGGGATTGATACTATCCGCCGCCATCGTCGGTTCGGGTGAGTTAATCGCCACCACGGCTTTGGGCGCAAAGGCGGGATTTCTTCTGCTGTGGATTATCCTTTTCGGGTGCTTGATAAAAGTGGCGGTACAGCTGGAGTATGGGCGGTATTGCATTTGTCATGGCCTGCCTACGTTTCAAGCCTGGAACCGGGTTGGGCGTGTTAAATTTTTCTCACTCCATTGGACGGTTTACCTTGGCATTGTTTTTTTGTTTGCCAATTTTTTCGGACAGGCGGGCATTTTGGGAGCGTCGGCCCAGGTGGCGGTTTTTGCCTTTCCCGGCATTCCGATTGAAACCTGGGTTGTGCTGCTCACGATTCTGTTGGGATTATTGGTTTTTCACGGCAAGTACGAACCGGTCGAGAAAATCGCGGCGTTGTTTAATTTTGTTTTTGTCGCCGCCGTTCTCTATTGCGTGATATCCATCCAGGGGACAAAATACGCTTTCTCGCTGGGCGAAATGGCGGAGGGCCTGACCTTTCAACTGCCGAGCGCTTCGCTGGGGCTAGCGTTGGCCGCATTTGGGATCACAGGCGTTTCGTCGGGTGAAATTGCCTCGTATCCTTATTGGTGTATGGAAAAAGGATATGCCGCATGGACGGGAGAATACGACGGATCGCCGGAGTGGGTAGCCCGCGCGTGCGGTTGGATGCGGGTGATGACTCTGGACGCGGTACTGTCGATGGCGGTTTATACGGTGGCCACCTGCGCGTTTTATATTCTGGGCGCGGCGGTGCTTTCTTCGCAGGAAGTCCTCCAGGATGGTAATGAGTTTATCCTGCAACTTTCCGCCTTGTTTACCCAAGTGTTGGGGGTTGAAGCACGGAATATCTTTATGGTCTGCGCGTTTACCGTGCTGTTTTCGACGGTGTTTTCGAATACGGCGGCATATTCCCGGTTGTGGACAGACGTGTTTGGATTGTTGAAATGGATCGATTGGAAGAATGAGAAACAGCGGTCGTTTTCCATATCGATGGTGGCCTGGATATTCCCCGCTTATTGCGGCCTGTGGTATTTCGTCATGCAGAAGCCCCTTTTCCTGGTCCAATTTCTGGGGATCAGCAATTCGGCTTACCTGCTGGTGGTCGCCTGGCAGGCCTGGGTATTTCGTTACCGACATACCCCGGCCGAGTTACAGCCTTCGCGCTTTTACGACGCCGCGTTCTGGTTGAGCCTGGCCTCGATCGGATTTATGGCGGTTCGAACCGCTCAATCCGTTTTCGGGTAAGCCAATCGACTATAATATATCTACCCAGTTAAATATGAGGTTGTTATGGAAAAATGATTCAGTTTCCCCGTATGGCTACTGTCGAACAGAATTTTCCCCGTCCGGTTTTCGATGTTTCGGAATCCCGCCTGATGCCGTTGTTGCTTTCCAAGATGCCGCGTGCCGCTATCGCGGGGAAGCGAATCGCGCTGACCGCCGGAAGCCGGGGTATTTCGAATATGGCAGCCATCTTGAAATGTCTGATCCAGGCCATTCGCGAGATGGGTGGCGAATCGTTTATTCTTCCCGCGATGGGCTCGCATGGCGGCGGTACGCCGGAAGGGCAGTTGCATATACTCGCCGATTATGGAATCACTGCCGAAAACATGGGCGTTCCGATTCTTCCCTCCCTGGAAACGGTGTGTGTCGGAAAAACAGACGATGGGATTCCCGTTCACGTCGCACGTACAGCCTGGGAGGCGGATGGGATTATTGCCATCAATCGCATTAAACCACATACCGATTTTTCGGGCGTCGTCGAAAGCGGATTGATGAAGATTATCACGGTGGGGCTCGGTAAAATCGATGGTGCACAGATTTTTCACAGCCGTACCTCCGAGTTTGAATACGATTACCTGGTGCAAACCATCGCCCGCAAAACTCTGGAGACGGGGAGAATCCTTTGCGGCGTCGCCATTCTGGAAAACGCCTATCACGAAACCGCTGCCTTGGAAGTGATTCCACCTGAGCGTATTGAGGAGCGGGAAAAAGAGTTGTTACGCCAGGCCAAGGAGTGGATGCCCTCGCTGCCGGTTCGGCAGGCCGACGTATTGATCATCGACCGGATTGGGAAAGATATCAGCGGCGTGGGGATGGACCCGAATATCACCGGACGCCGTTACCGCATCAATCGGCATTGGCCGAGCGAACCGGATATCACGCGCATCGTTGTGATGGATCTATCGGAGAGATCGATGGGGAATGCGGCGGGGATCGGGTTGGCCGATTTTTGTTCGCGGCGGGTAGTGGATAAAATGAACAAGCGCGTTACGTATCTGAATGCGGTCACCTCGCGTAACACCATTTGTTCCAATATCCCGCTGCATTTCGATACCGACAGGGAGATGTTGGAGCAGGTTTTGTTTTCCATCGGAGACATCCACGCCGACCGGGTACGCCTGTTGCGCATTCGCGATACACTCAGCCTTATCCGCATCGAAGCCTCCGAAGCTCTATGGCCGGAATTGAAGATACATCCCCATGTGATCGGTCTATCCGAGCCCCACAATCTGGAATTCGATGAAAGTGGATTGTTACGGCTGTTATAAGCGTTTGTTATGGCATAGTCCCTATCCGGTAGGTCGGTTTGGGTTTTCCCGGCCGAAGGGCTTTCTCTTTAACGAGCCGGACTTCGGCCTGTTGGATGGCGGCTGCCTCGCGCAACGCTTCGATGGAATGCTGCACCAATTCGGTTGGTTCGCGCAATGCCCGTAAATTGATCAACACCCGGCTATGGTTTAATTGGGTGGAACGATCGCCTACTTTTTTCCCAGGATCGATCTTTTCCAGATCGTATCCCAAACGCCAATCGACGATGCTGGCTTTGATCGCATCTGACTGTGTTTCCAGGAATATCTTGAGATGCCCCACTGGCGCCGATTGTATGCGATTTTTTAAGCGTTGCAGGAATCCCTGGACAAGGGCGATTGCATCGATTTCCATTTCTGTCCGGTTGGGAACCGTTATCACGGCCTCGAGATTTAACCAGCCCAGTGCGCTTTCCGCGCGCGCGTGACGATCCCGGTCGAATAATAACGATTCGCGATCGCGACGGTCATCGTATTCCTCCAATCCCTTCAGCCACTCTTCCATGCCCTGGCGGGTCACGGCGGAGAACGGTTGGATTCGCAACTGGGGATTGTAGGTTTCGTATTGCCGGCGTAGAAAGTGGACGGCGCGTTGCATGTCCCGTTCCGATATGACGTCGGCTTTGGTTAAAAGCAGATAGTCCGCTTCGCGGATTTGGCGTTCGTATAAGTAGCGGATATCGTCCGGCCATTGTGAATTGGAATCCATGCCGGAAAGTTCGGCGAACATTTCTTCGATACGGGTGGGATCGACAAGAACCGTCAGGGGCATGACCGCGTAGCGTTCCCGGGCATACACACGCAGCGGTTCGATCACGGTAGCGATCAGATCGGCCGCCGATCCTACCGGTTCGGCGAGGATGACATGGGGGCGGATTTCCTGGAAAATTGTATCCGCCGTCTGCAGAAAATCGCGGAATCGCGTGCAGAAACAGGCTCCCGATATTTCGCGGTAATGAATGCCGCTGGTACGCACGATCTCGCTGTCTACCAGTCCCTCGGTTTGATCGTTGGTGATCATCGCCACACGAAGTTCCTGTTGGGTGAAACGATCGGCCAGTGCGGTAAGGGCGGTTGTTTTTCCCGATCCAAGAAAGCCCCCGACGACGAACAGGCGGACTTGGGAATTGGTGTTCATGGGTGTTTCCTCTGGGCTGTAGATTGCTTCACTTCGTTCGCAATGACAAGATGCGATTAGCGCTGGGTGGTTTTAATGGGTCGGAAAAGATTGACCCATCCTGCGGTTGTAGATTGCTTCAGATTGTTTGCAATGACAAGATGCGATTAGCGTTGGGTGGCTTTGATGGGTCGGAAAGGATTGACCCATCCTACCGGCTTTCATGCAATGTCTATTCTGATCACCTTTTCTTTTTTGAGAAATGTTTGCTTGCGTTTGGGAATCCGTCTTGGTAACGTGGTATACGAGCGATTCTGAGTATGACAGAGGAGTCAAGTGATGAGAAAAATATCCCGCCGAAAGGCAATCGCTGCCGCAGGCATTGGACTCGGATCGAGTATTCTTTCCCCTCGCGTGCAAGGACAAACCAATGCGTTATACGAGGAAATTTTTTCCTTGCCCACCCTATCCGGCCACGAACACTGGGGATCGATCGATGCCATCGGGTGGGTGGAATCCGGTTATGTGGCGGATTTGAAAATGGGTGTTACAACGGACAATGCATCGATTGTCGATATCCTGTTCGATCCTTATTCCGGTATGAATCTCGGATCGAAGGGGATCGACCGCAATGCGGAGGCCCGCGAGAAGGGATACGAAAATCTGAAGGACTGGTTTCGCCGGGAACACGTTTCAGCCTGGAAATGCATCCAATCCATTCTGGACGGGCTTCGGTCTACCGGGTGGTTTTCCTGTCTCGATGAAGGATTCCGCGTTCTTTACGGCACTTCTCTTCATGAGTTATTGAATCCCAGTGGCGGCCGTTTGCGAACTGTCGTTCAGGTGAATCAATCCGTGCAACAACGATATCGGAATACGGCAAAGTGGTATCGCGAAGCCTGCCGAATACTGGGAATCGAACGGATACTCCGCCCCGTGCAATTGGAATTCGGTTTTGAGCGGGAGAATCCCGAGGAGAGCGAGACAATGTCTCCCCTGTTGCGGATCGATCATTTTTGTTCGTTCTATCAAAAGCCTACTGAATCGATGCAGTATTGCGTGGAAAAGACCGGCATCGATCCGAAAAATGCCGATGAGTTCCGCGAGTTTCTTTCCCAATGCTTTGCATGGGCCGACGAGGCGGGATTCAAGGGAACCAAGCAGTTGCAGGCGTATAGCCGTCCGTTGAATTTCAAAAGACCCAAGGATTCTGAGGTCTCTTTCGCATCGTCCAGCGATCCGGAAAAGCGTTTGGCGTTCGGTAATTTCGTCGTGTATGAATGCGCCGAGCTGGCCGCTCGGAGGGGGTGGCCGCATCAAATCCATGTGGGAACCCACAACCTGCCCGATTCCAATCCGCTTCCTTTGGAATCCCTGATTCGCGCTTTTCCGCAGGTCAATTTCGTTCTGTTGCATGCCTGGCCGTTCGTAGAGGAAGCGGCCTATCTGGCGAAATCGTTTTCGAACGTCTATATCGATCCCTGCTGGACGCCGATACTCAACCTGGGATTTTTCGAGAAAAGCATGGAAACCTACATCGGTTACCTGCCCGATACCAAGGTTACGATCGGTCACGATTCCACGTCTGTGGAAATGGCGGCGGGATCGCTGACCCATAGCCGAGCGATTCTGGCGGATCTATTGCAGAAACGGATCGATCTGGGTTATTTAACTCAAGACGCCGCTCTATCGCTGGCGCGAGCCTATTTCTCGGAGAACGCCCGGCGGATTTATCGGGTGTAAGGAAACCATTGTTGTGATATTCTTACATCGTCGTCTGGACGATCAGTTCTTTGCGGTATTGGTCGAGGATATCCGATTTGGAGAGGGTTCCCAGAAAACGGCCTTCATCGAGAACCGGGAAGATATCGGTTTGCTCGCGTTCGAATCGTTCCATGATCGATAGCAAGTCGTCGCGGGGCGATACGCATACGGGGGAACTATCGATCATCTCTTCGACCAGGACCATATCGTAGAGTTCGGGGCTAAGAAGGTAGGGTTGCGCTTTTTCCACAACGATCAATCCGTGGTATTTCCCGTTTTGTAGATCCATCACCGGGAAATGACGGTGGCCGGTTGTCTGGATCAGTTCGGCGAAATGACGCAGCGGTAAATCGGGCGATATGGGGATCAGGTTAACGTTGATGACATCCTGGATTTTGATATCCGCCAGAATGCGCGCGTCGGTGCGGGGCCGGAGCAACTGGCCTCGGTCGATCAGTTCCCGATAATAGATGGAGGCCGGTAGAAATGCCCGAGAGAGTGTCGAGGCCAATACGGAAACCAGGATCAGGGGGAGAATCACCTCGTATCCGCCGGTGATCTCGACAATCAGAAAAATTCCCGTCAGGGGAGCATGCAGGACGCCGCTGGTCATGCCCGCCATACCCAGCAGGGCGAAGCAGCCGCCACCGACCCAGGGGTAATCCGGCCAGATCAATTCCAACAGCTGCCAATACGTCAATCCGACAAAACTACCCAGTACCAGCGAGGGTGCAAAAACCCCTCCCGCGCTCCCCGTCCCGAGAGTCAGCGAGGTGGCTACTATTTTGCAGACGATCAGGATCGCCATCATCCCTATTGGAGGTGTATACCGCTGTTCGATAATCGAGCGGATGGTCTGGTATCCTTCTCCCAGTACGTCCGGCGCGAACAGGCCGATAACGCCAACGCAGAGTCCCCCGGCCGCCCCGCGGGAAAATCGGTTTTTTACCAGTTGTCTGGAAAGGTGTTCAGTGTAGGTCAAGGTTCGAGAAAAGACGACCGATACAGAACCGGCGGCTATTGCCAGGCCGAGACAGGCGATGACATCGATGGTGGTGAATTGGAAGGGGATGTGTTCGAAGGGGATCTGATTGCCGCTCAGTATCCGGCTGGTTTGGGTGGCGACCACCGAGGCGATGGCGATGGGAACCAGATTCATCGAGGCCCACTCGCCGAGAATAATCT
>CAZFOX010000275.1:0-6838 GCA_964520565.1 uncultured bacterium
TACAAAGGGCTTTATCAATATAATCCCGCCGAACTCACAACGCCGAGTCTCGATCCTCCCGGCGCGGAGGAGGCGGAAAACAAGTAACCGTCGATTCACACAAACGATCAACACTACCGGGCGAGCCGATCGGTTCGCCCGGTTTTTTTGTTCTTTCGAACGGTTCTCATAACAACGTTCCCATTCGCGTTTCGTAAAAGTGGGAGAAGAATGCGTATCGCAAGGGCGGGAAAAACGCCACCCTTGGCACCCTTTCCGTTGCGAAAGGTTTTCTTGTTACCAAGTTCGTGGCGTTGACTGGAGCGGGCATGCAACGATAACGCGTTACGTTCGTATCATTGCGAACGAAGCGAAGCAATCGGAAAATCCTTTCGTTGGTGGTTACCCGCCCCTTTTCACGGATTGTTTAACACGAAATCTATCTCAACAAACCCTTGCCGCTGTTGCTCTTCTCTCTTAAGCTACCCAACCGGGTATACGAGACGCCTGTTCTACCGACAGGCAGGAAATGGTTCGAACTGAAATCGAGGTGTAACGACGATGATTCACGATTGGTGGCGGACAGGAACACGGATCATTGCAGGATTGGCGTTGGTTTTGTTTTTTAACGCGGTGGGCACGGCTCAAGAAGACGGCGAACCCGGCGGGGATTCCAAACCGGTTGTTGCGCAGGAGGTCAAGGACCGGCTCGCCGCGTTGTTGCCGGACGCGGGAAAGATGGGCGCGGAACGGGATGGCGAGATCGAATATTACGGCCAGAATCTGTATGAGTTGATTAACGGCGCGGCGGGGATCTTTCACGATTACGATTTCGCCGCTTTGGGGCACGCCATCTATAAAAAAGGCGATTCGGACATCACCGTGGATATCTACTTCATGGGAGAACCGCTGAACGCCTTCGGCGTATTCTCCGCGGAAAGTTCGCCCGATTATCATTTTATCGAAATCGGCGCGTTGAGCTATATGGAAGAGGGGATTTTGAATTTCCTGCAAGGGCCGTATTACGTCAAACTATCGGCATATGGCAACGAGGAAGAACAGGTTAAAACGATGATGAAGGATTTCGCCGCCGATGTATCGGCGCGGATCGGCGAGGAGAAGTCGCTTCCGGAAATCCTTTCCATTTTACCTTCCAAGGACATGATTCCGCGTTCGCAGGGTTTTAGCAAGAAGGCGCCGTTGGGGTATCAGTTCCTGGCGCCCGCCCTGAGCGCGGAATATGCATTCGGAGACGACCGCACCACGCTGGTCTTGTCGATGGCGACGGATGAGAAGGACGCCCTGTCCCGCTTAAGCCAGATGCGCGAGCAGGTGGCTAAATCCGGCAGCGTATCGGATTTGGATGGTTACGGCCCCCAGGCGTTTCGCGGCAAAGATAAATACCGGGGTGAAATCATCGGTTTCGCGGATACCGACCGGAATGAGAAGCATTACGCCGTGTTTGTAGTCAAACCGCCGGAGGACGCGGAGAAATTTCTAAAGGAAATCCGGCTGGCGTTACGTCCAGAAGAAAAATAAGAAATATTGTTAAAATTTCATAATGAGCCTATACTTATTCCAAGAGGTATAGCTCATGACGACAATCACTATTTCAATTCCTGAAAGCATGAAGGAATATATCGAACGAGAGATTTCCCGAGGCAGTTATGGAACCGTAAGCGAATATTTTCGTTCTCTCGTTCGGGAAAACCAGAGACAGAAATCTCAGGAACGCCTAGAAGAATTGTTACTTGAAGGATTGCAATCGGAAGCCAGAGAAATGACAAAAGAAGATTGGAATGACATCCGGCGGCAATTTCGCGAGCGCCAGCCAAAACGCTTGAAATGACGAAACATAAAATCATTCGGCGAGACACGGCAAAACAAGATATCGTTGAAATAGCCGATTATTTGGCAATTGAAAGAAGCGCCGAAATCGCTGAGAGTTTTTTATGTGCCGTTGAGGATTCTTTTGAGCTTCTTCTATCTATGCCAGATATGAGTTCCCGCCGACACTATTTGAATCCCGCATTAAGCGATTTGCGTATGTGGCCGATTAAAAATTTCGATCGTATCCTGATTTTTTATCGGCGGCATTCTGAGGGCATAGAGATCGTACGAATAATTCATAGTGCACGCGATATACTGCAGATTTTCGAAGATGGCAGTTTGGATTCAGTCCAGTAATTCATCGCCTATTTCAGTTTTTCGGCATACACTTCGATTACTTTTTCGATGATGTTGGTCGTCGAATGTTCGTCTTTTTGCACCAGGTGAATCTTGCCGCCGTATTCCTGGACGATGGGGGCCTCGATCAGGTCGTAGCCGTACGAGGAATCCTTGACGTGCACGTCGGGCCGCATTTCGCTAACGAAACGGAGGCTTTCGGGTTCGTCGAAGATGACGATCAGGTCGACGCAGCGTAGCGCGGCCAGGAGGGCCGCCCGTTCTTCCTGGGGAACAATCGGGCGTTTGGGGCTTTTGTATTCCTTGACCGATTTATCGCTATTCAGTCCCACGATCAGAACATCGCCCTGGTCTTTCGCTTCGGTCAACAGGCGGATGTGACCGATGTGAACGATGTCGAACGTTCCATTGGTGGTTACGATTGTCTTTCCCTCGTCGCGCCATTTCCGCAAAATGGGAACCCATTTGTCTCGGTCGTTGATATGACAGATCATCGTCTTTCCTCGATTCCTCTGAAAATCCACCTACTATCTTACATCAACCTTGCAAAGCAGCCAGCCCATCGAGCCGATTCGTCTAGTTGGCTAGTAGTCTGACCGTTTAATATTGCCGGGTAAAAAAGCATACTCTGGATCAACTGGCGAATCGGATCATCATTAGATTGCTTCGCTTTGCTCGCAATGACATTGCGATACGTTCGTGTCATTGCGAACGAAGTGAAGCAATCTACAAACCGGATCGTTGTTTTTTTCTCGACAATTCTTGTTGACCGTTCTACTAGATCGGTTCTCATAATTCCGTTCCTATTCGCGTTCCGAAAAAACCGGTAATGATTGTCTTTTTAGAGATGGAGCGTGAAATTAACACACACACTTTCAAGAACCGCTCTTGATGAAGAATGCCGTAGCCTGAATCGTAAATCATTATAAAATAGGGAAGATCCATCTATAGAGAAGAAATGGGGATTTTTCCATGCGAAAACAGGGATTTACATTAATCGAACTGCTTATCGTGGTGGCTATTATCGGAATATTGGCGGCGATTGCGGTTCCCAATTTTCTCAACGCCCAGGTTCGCGCCAAGGTCGCGCGGGTCAAAGGCGATCTGAAAGCGGTCGGATCGGCCTTGGAAATGTATAAACTGGATAACCGCGTCTATCCCCTGGGGCCGGGCCCCGACCTGCTCAGTTGGAGCACGGTTCTCACGACGCCGGTATCGTATATAACAAACGTCAATATGCTCGATCCGTTCGGAGGCGCGGACAAGTTCAGCTTTGGGAGCGCGTTCGACATCCAAAAAGGTTATAAGTATTTTTGTTTCAAATATTATCCGGATAATCCGACAAGTACCTGGGTGGGACGCGCGGGATTGGCGCAGCGGTCGATGGAGGGATATTTGTTGTACAGTTTCGGGCCCGATCACGCGCAGACAGCGCTGGAATGGTATGCGGTGGGCGAGGGTAACCGCGGCATGATCTATCATACGACCAACGGCCTGAACAGCCACGGCGACATCGGCATTACCGGCGGCGAAACCCGAATGAACCGGGGCGGGGAAATCAACAATGCGTTGTAAACCTTGCCGCGTTCCAATTCAATCAATATGATCATCCTATTCGCCATCCGATTATCAATCCCTCCTTGGTGAGGAATCGTTTAAAGGGTTTACCCATGGTTTTTGAACTCACACGAGATATCAGCACATTAAAGTCGCTCGCGCGGCGAATTCGCATGAACAGCATCAAGATGCTGACAGAAGCCGGTTCGGGACATCCGGGAGGATCTCTGTCGGCGGCGGATATTGTGGCCGCCCTGCTGTTCGGCGTAATGAAACACGATCCCGCGAATCCGAAATGGGAAAGCCGGGACCGGTTTATCATGTCCAAGGGGCATTGCATTCCCGCCTGGTACTCCGCGCTGGCCTTGGCTGGGTATTTCAAGGAAGAGGAATTGATGACCCTGCGCCAACTCGGTTCGCCCCTGCAGGGGCATCCCGACCGGATGCGGCTGCCCGCTATCGAAGCCTCAACCGGCTCGCTGGGACAAGGTCTTTCCATTGCGTTGGGCATGGCGATGGCCGGCAAGATGGACAAGGCTTCGTACCGCGTCTACTGCATGATCGGCGACGGCGAATCGCAGGAAGGGCAAATCTGGGAAGCGGTGATGGCCGCCGCCAAGTTCCAGGCCGATAACCTGACCGTGATTCTCGATAACAACAACGGCCAGATCGACGGATATGTGGAAGACGTGATGCCGCTGTCGCCCATCGACGCCAAATGGCGCTCGTTTAACTGGCATGTAATCGCCATCAACGGACACGACATGGAGCAGATTCTCAAAGCATTGGATGAAGCCGCGGCCACTCCGGATCGCCCCACGTTGATCTGGGCGAAGACGGTGAAAGGCAAGGGCGTTTCGTATATGGAAAACGATTACACCTGGCACGGAAAGACGCCGTCGGTGGAGCAACGGGATCAGGCGTTGAAAGAATTGGCGCAGGTGTGATATCCAGCGTTCCCACCATCATCGCCGGAGAGGCTGGAAGATCGAATTACAGAGAATCAACAATCGATTTGGAAGGATAATATGGCTGCGAAAGCGACGAGACAATCTTTTGGAGAAGCCCTGGTGGATGTGGGCGCGAAGCATCCCAACGTGGTGGTCCTGGACGCCGATCTGAGCAAATCCACCATGAGTTGTTTGTTCGCCGAAAAATATCCTGCCCGCTTTTTCGAGTTCGGCATTGCGGAAGCCAACATGATCGGCGCGGGGGCGGGCATGGCGCTGGCGGGTAAGGTTCCCTTCGTTTGCAGTTTCGCTTGTTTTATCACCGGGCGTTTCGACACCATCCGCATGTCGGTGGGATACACGCAATCCAACGTGAAGATCGTGGGAACGCACGCGGGCATCGGCATCGGCGAGGATGGCCACAGCCAGATGGGGTTGGAGGATGTGGCGTTGATGCGCACGATTCCCGGCATGGCGGTCATTCAACCCGCCGACGAGATCGAAACCAAGCAGGCCGTTGCCTTCGCCGCCGAACATGCCGGCCCGGTTTACCTGCGCCTGACACGCCAGAAACTGGCGGATGTCAATGGAGCGGATTACCGGTTCCAATTCGGCAAGGGCGTAATTCTGGCGGACGGCAAGGATATGACGATCCTGGCATCCGGTGGAACCGTTCAACATGCCGTGAAGGCCAAAGAGAAACTGGCCGCGCGCGGAATCGATGCGCGAATCGTGAATATCCATACGATCAAGCCGCTGGATGAAGAACTGGTGATTCGCTGCGCGAAAGAGACCGGCTGCCTGTTTACCGTCGAAGATCACAGTATCATCGGCGGATTGGGTTCGGCGGTGGCGGAAACTGTGGCGGAAAAATATCCCGTACCGGTCAAGCGCTGGGGTGTGCTGGACGTGTTCGGCCAGTCGGGAACAGCGGACGCTCTTTATCAGGAATACAAAATCGATGCGGAGGGGATTGCAGGGGCGGCGGCCGATTTTAACGGTTCGATAAAAAAATAGATGTTGAAACAACAGTC
This sequence comes from uncultured bacterium, assembly GCA_964520565.1. Taxonomy (GTDB): domain Bacteria; phylum Hinthialibacterota; class Hinthialibacteria; order Hinthialibacterales; family Hinthialibacteraceae; genus CAZFOX01. Next base: position 5,708 of record CAZFOX010000275.1, read on the forward strand.
ATAATAATGGTACGATGGGGCGCAATGGATGCGCCCCATTGTGTTTGAAGGCAGACCCAACAGAGTCCAATCTGGCGTTTTTAACGCGAGTGAGGGAATGTTACGTTCCTTGAAAAATCAAAAAAACGCGAGGAGAACGATATGCCGGTCGATCGTCTGATTCAAATCCGCGAATTGCACCTGCGTGATCCATTCGGCCTGTCGCGGGGAACACGGCGGTCGGTGCGTAACCTGTTTCTGAGAATCGGGGAGGGATGGGGCGAAGGCGCGCCCATTTATTATCGCGGCCAGACCGCGGAACGTATGGAAGAAATGGCGCGCGAATGGCTTGAATCCGAGCCGGATTTGGAACTCCATTCCGCCCGTCTCCTCGACGAGGTTCGCGAACGCTATCCCAAAGAAACCGGATTGTGGCAGGCGGTGAATCTGGCCCTGCTCGACCGGTGGGCGAAACGTTCCGGCCAATCGTTACTGCAACTCTGGGATATCTCTCGTTTCAACCATTTGGTTTCTTCGTTCACCATCGGCCTGGACGAGATGGACGTGGTTATGAAAAAAGTGGAACGGGCTTCCGCGTATCCTATCCTGAAGATCAAAGCCGGAGGCGAGAAAGATCTGGAGACGATCCGCGCCATTCATCAACAGACTCACAAACCGTTATACGTCGATGCCAATGAAGGGTGGACATTGCCGCAGACGAAGGAATATCTTCCCTTCCTTAAGGATTGCGGCGTGCAGTTGATCGAACAACCGCTGCCAAGCGGCGACCTGGAGGGTTATATCAAACTTCGGCTGGCCAACCATTCCGGCATCCCCATTATTGTCGATGAAAGCGTGCACGGGCCGGAAGATCTTCCGCTATGGGTGGGGCTTGCCGATGGGATCAATATTAAACTGGCGAAGTGTGGAGGGCTCTCGCGAGCGCGCAGCATGGCGGCCATCGCGGAAGAAAACGGCCTTTTGATCGTGCTTGGGTGCATGATCGAAAGTTCGTTGGGTATCACCGCCGCCGCCCATCTCGCGCCGCAGGCGGATTTCATCGATCTGGACGGCGCGGCTCTGCTCGACAACGATCCCTTCGAAGGCGTTACGCTAGAAGAAGGAATTCTGCATCTGCCTGAACGCCAGGGA
>CAZFOX010000276.1:0-6823 GCA_964520565.1 uncultured bacterium
ATATTCATTTCTAATTATCGGACGTTATTCAATAAAATAAAATGATATTCATAAAGTCAAACATCATCGGTTGTGAACAAAAAAGCCATCCTTTCTTTAGGATGGCTTTCATTCTTTCCTGCGGCATTCCTATAAAATGGGATTTCTGAATTATTTAGTTGTTATTCCCGATCGATCGGCGAGTATCTTGCAAGTGTTGGTAGGCTGCCGGGCATCCAGGATTAAACAACTCATCGTCGATCGGTTGATTGAATTCCGCCTCTACAACCGTCAAAGTGATCCGGTCTATCATAATGGCATTATTCAAATTGTCTATATTATTACCCAGATAGTTCGAAATCATGGTTTTGATCGGATAGGCCGTTCCATCGGCATAGGTTTTGAAATCGTAACAATCGATTGTCACGATATGCCGAAAAACGGGATGGATATACTGAATGGATCGAAAAGCCTGCCCAAACGTGGGATTGGGACGCAACCGGGCCAAAGTCACCTGACCTGATTCAGGATATGATCCCATGAGGACAATCGTGTTCCCATCGTTCGTATCTTCATATTGAATAAGATCTTCCGGATCGTTTCCATGACGATCTTTTACGTGCCGGGCCATTTTCAAAACGTGTGAACCATCGTATCCACAAGCGCGGGGTGGAATATAAAAGGTGGAAAAATGACTTTCTCGAAACGAGGTATCGCAGGGTGTTCGAAATAAAGTAGCCAGCACGTTGTCGATGAATGTCACACAGGCGCCGTTGAATGCAACTGTCTGATCGCACTGTACCGGCAATATATCGCCCGCATCCGAGCGATATTCAAAGCGAAGATTGTCGCCCTGAAAATAAGCATGCACCTGAAACGACTGTCTTCGGAATGCTTGCTGTTTTTGCTTCCAGGCTTCATATTCCGCTTCCGTGAGCCCTGCAGGTATGTTCTCCGGCTTGAGGGGTGGAATCGGTTGAAATGCCTCGTATTCCATTTTCCAAACCACTCTTCCAGAATAGAGCAATCGATCCGCTTCACGGTAAAGAGCGAGATTAAACGCATTGGCTCCCAATACGATCAACGTCGCCAAACCGAATACCAGCTCATAGCGTCGATTAATTCTCCATTTTCTAGTCATGGTATTTCTTCTTTTTTTTGAATCAATCGCCACTCCTAATCGCATTCATACGTGGGTCCGGTTTGTGGATATATTGGGCCATACGGAACGCAATCCGATGAGGTCGGCACGACGATATCCCCCGAACAGGGAGAAGATATTCGTCCTGCGCATCGGTAGTCTCCATTGCAATAGCTCCCAGTCGATACCCGATAATAATAAGTCCCCGATTGGGATATTTGATGACGGGATTCGCAACCCAAACCGGTTTTATTCGAACAACAAATCGTTTGAGCCATTATGTAAAACAGACCGCACGACGTACTTCCCGTTCCCGTGCAAAGTTGAATGCTTGGAGGGGCGGTCAGGTTTTCGCAATAATCGCAATCCGTCCATACCCGCAATCCCGCTAGAGCGGCAATTAAAAACAACAAAAGCAGGAAAAAATTCATAGATTTCGACCTTTTTATTATTCTCATCATTTTTAACCCTCTCTTATTGGAAAGATGTATTGCCTTTAGAATCGTACCAGAATTCCCCAAGACTAAGAATACCATTGGTAGGAGAATACCACCAAGTTCGTTTCGGAGAATCATTATTCACACTAACCGGCCCGCCGCTGCTGATCGACCACAAAGAAGTAAACTTATTCTGAACCATCTTTTCCATCGGAATCGTCAACAGATAATTCGAATGCGGGCAATATCGAATGGTATTTTCATCTGGATTCTTGGAAGATACGGAATACTGCAGACCCATTTTCCCATACCACGGAAATACGGGAGTGGGAGCGACATAGGCAAATGGCGTGGTCAAGCAAACGATCTGTTGAATCTCCAATGCACGAATCAGGGTAATAAGATTCATGGTAGCCGGATAGCATCCATAATCGATATAATACGCGTTTAACCCATTTTTGATTTGCAGAAAATCGATATGGCTTTTCGAAATATTCGATTTGATCAGAGCATAGCGGTAAGAAGAAAAAACCGTCAGCAACAACACTCCTAAAACGGCTAGCGTGACGATCAATTCCGATAACGTGAATCCCGTCTGGGTTCCCTGGGCATGCCGAAACATAAACGGTCTTCCATAGTGACGAAAGGGCAACAAGTCATGAACGATATTGAACTCAACAAGAGATTGTACCTATCGCATTACAACGATTTAACCTATAACGTGAGTTTTGTCTTCATCCCCCTTTTACCGACTCATCAATAGTGTTTCCACGCAAGAATGGGACTCGGGCCATTCTGTAAATCCTCAAGAGAAAATACATACGTTTCCGGATAGAGAAATAAAACCTGGTCTTCATGGCGGATCGCGTAGTTATACTTTTGCGATATATAAGAATGGAGTCGAAACACGTTTTGATCAACCTCAAACAAACCCACTCCCTGATTGGGAAAAGGAGAAACCAGAAGATGCCCGACATTTATGGGATTCTCTACAGATAATACGACATTTTGTTGATCCAATAATTGTAATTCTGCCGTGCAGGACACATAAAACTCACGATCGACTCCCCGCGACAACAAAATCATGGATTGCGTGATTGAGGGACTAGGAAATATCCGATTTTGAAGAGCCCATATCACAATATGATTCGAATCGATCTGTTGGATGTAACCGGGCGTTTGCCCTATATTCAGAATGGCGGATGAATCTAAAGATTGGGAATCGTTATAAAATAAAATCTCGTTATAAACCAGCACCAGCATCGATTCTGGGTTCTCCAACAATTCCATGTTGGTCGGAATAAAATCAAAATGATCTTCATCCACAATTTCAGGAGATATCGGATTGGAAAGATCGTAAATGGTTACAATACCGTCCGAGATTTCTTCTCCCATTCCACCGGCCCATAATGACTGGTGATACACTTCGACCAAAGTCGGGTACTTACAGGTTATTTTCCCGGCATAGGTCATGGAAAGGTCTACTCCAATGGTCAGAATCTCAATACGGTTTTTTTCCGAGGGTATTAAGTTGATATCCGCGATAGCCAGATAGAGATATTTCCCATAAAAAGTAAAGTCTTTTATCGTCTCCTGCGTATTCTCTGGACCGGTTTTCTCCAGAATATACTGGGATACCAGTCTTGGCCTCTCGGAACGAATTAGTTCATAGACATAAACGCCATATCGTGGTTCTATGACCCAAAGATACCCCTCATGCACTTTCAAAGACGCGCCCGATTCGTGAAGGATAGAAGGATAAGTCTGAATGGGAGAAGGAAATGAATGCAATCCATTTTTACTATCGAGTATCAACTGCAACACACTGGGATTGAATGCATAGATTGAAATATTCAATAATGAAACCGCTAAAAAAGCGAGAAATAACGTCTGCGCACATACTTGAGAAAATCGGCTTTGTTGGGGATTGTACTTCTTGATGTAAAACAAACGTTTCACAAAAGAAAATTCACCCTCTAAAAATGGCAAAGACATCTGTTTCAAATACCGGGATTTGTCGATTTCCATAAAACTCGCCAAAAGCGTATTCACGTACTCCTTTTTAGTCAGCCCCAGGATTTTTATGGTCCTCAGATCGGTAGTGATTTCCTGATACGCTTCGACAAACCGATCCGCCAGAATGCGTAAAGGATGACAATGAAATAAAATCAAACCCACAAAACGGATAAAGTTGACGTGTTGATCCTTTTTCTTGATATGGTTGAGCTCATGACAAAAAACGATCTGCAATTTCCTTATATTTTTGTCTTCAATCAACGAGTCGGGTATCACCACGGACTGGTTTTTGACTCGCAATCCGATTGTGAAAGGAATAATGGACTCTTTGGGAGATACGCGAAGTGTAGGGATATTCTTCAAACCGGCTAATGTTACACAATGCAAAAAATGGTCGCGCACATATCCATCCTTCAGGACAGACCACGAGCGGACCATTTTTCTGAATCGGAAAAATAAAAAGGATTTATAAAGTAAAACGGTGATCGAAATCGAAATCCAAAAATAAAGAAAAATCTGAACTAAATGATCCCATCGGGTGACCGGTGCGGGTTCTATCCGATCTTTGCCCTGGCTAGTCAGTTTTCCCTTTTTGGAATCGACCTGGCTTTTTTGGGCTATTGAATCGCCTATACCCGTTTGTTCGATTGGGGGAAAAGAAACACTCGATGAATCACCTTCACTCACCGTTTCGAATTGCATAAACGACGAATGGATGAAATTCAAGTTGATCGCACGTTCGTATAATCCGAAAGGCAAGATGAATTTGATAAGAACGAGCACCCATAAAAGATAGCAAACAAACGGGGAACGCCGCCTCATCAACCATGTGATGAAAAGAGCTAGAATGAAATACCAAAGTGGTTGGAAGCTAAATAGATACTCCAGCACTCTCAAGAACCTTGCTATTCTTCTTTATCCTCGTTAAGCAATTCGCGGAGCATTTTCTGATCTTGCTTGCTTAACCGCTTGGACTTGATTAAATAATTGATCATGGGGCTGGGATCGTTCAACAGGGTTGTCCCAAACAGACGATCCATAATCAGACGGAATGAATCAAAACGCGAAAACTTGGGTGTATAGACGTACCGCTTGCTTACTTTGTATTTGTTCAGGTGTCCCTTGTCGAACAACCGGGTCGCCAAGGTCAAAACCGTCGTGTATTTCCAATTCTTTTCGGAAGATACGCGATTCAGAATCTCGTAAATGTCGGCTTTGCCCAGCTCGTAGATAATGTTCAACAGGTAAATCTCGGATGGGGATAGGTCTTTTGTCTGCATAGTTTCTCGTCTCCATTCTATTATATTACGTACGTAATTATTATAGCACTTCTATTATTTTGTCAAGATGTTTTTTTCGTTTTTGGGGAAACATTAAATCTATGGGAAAGATATTGACGTAGCAAATTGTGACGAAGATCGCTCTTTGCTTCTGGCCGCGATCCTCTACACGCCCTGGATGATATTTCCAACATACCGATCTTGCCCATAGTAAGGCAGATTTTACTACATCTACCTATCTCCCGTAAAGACCGATCGTATCCAATCGACAAAAAAGATAAATTCATAATTTCGCCAATTATAAACTAAACAAATGGGATATGTCTACCCATTGATGAGAATTCTTCATAAATACCATACCATAAAATGATCGATATCCCAGTTGAAAAACAAGGACTTTCCTCCCGATCGACTTTCATCCGTGTTCTAAGGAGGGAAAAATCAGTATACTTCCTATTAAGTCATGCAAAACGACTTTTGCTAACGGATCGGATAAGATCATTCCGAAAACGTATCGGAGAGGAGCCCGCATTCGAATGTTATGGATGATATTACAAGAGCCCAAAGCCGGGATCGCCATGTTGGCGATGCTGATTCTCGCCATTTCCGTACACGAAATGGCACATGCCTGGATGGCCTATCGCTGCGGAGATGATACGGCGGCTCGTATGGGACGCCTGACGATTAATCCCGCCGTTCATTTCGATCCGGTGGGAATATTGTTTATCATGGTTGCCACCATTGGATGGGGTAGACCCGTACCTTATAATCCTCTGAACCTGAAAAACGTCCAACGCGATTCCATGTATATCGCAATGGCCGGGCCAGTCAGTAATCTCATTCAGGCATTGCTCCTGGCTATTTTATTCCGAATTTGCCTCTATCCTCCAATTGGCGAAATGGTGTTGAATCTTCCTTCCGGCACGGCGATATTCGAATCATGTATTCTGGTTACCAAGTACGGCGTTTTCATCAACCTGGCTCTGGCTTTTTTCAATCTGATTCCCCTGTTTCCCCTGGATGGGGAGAAGATACTGGGCGGAGTGTTGCCGCGCGAGCAGGCGATTCATCTGGAAGAGTTCCGTCAGCATTCCATGATGATCCTTTTCATGATTCTGGCGGCCGGGATGCTATTGAATATCGATATCATTGGATTTTATTTGGATAACATAGTCACACCATTGATGTATGTTCTTTTGGGGTGGTTCAATCCAGCCTTTGCCACGGGTTAACACCACATTACCAATTAACGAGAAACGAAGTTGTTTCAAGTGCGGATATCAAAAGTTTTTACGTCAATTTATACGCTTCGCTTTCGAAAAAGCCAATTGTTTTAGGCTTTTTCGAAACTCGAATCGAAACGGATTGATTAAAATCACTCTAATCGCTTGACAGAAAGCGGAAGCGAGTAATAATTTCCAGGCGTTCAAGAACGCGGGAGTAGCTCAATTGGCCAGAGCATCAGCCTTCCAAGCTGAGGGTTACGGGTTCGACCCCCGCCTCCCGCTCCAATAAAATCAAGCACTTACGTCAAAATCCCCCCTCAAAAAAAAGACACTGGTTACTCAGGTGGTTACATGCTTTTCCCTATAGTTATCCTTGGTTGATCGGATCGTTCCGCAAGGAATTCATGAATGGATTTTTCCAGCAGTATGACCAGACGATTCTGGTCGATTCCCAGTTCGGCGGCAATCACAGCGCCGATCCGCGAGGGCAGATTCAACAGAGCATCGCGTTCCCGGCGCCATAACTCAAAAAGAATCTTCTTGAGCGGTTCCACCTCAACCACCTTTCCCGCCTTCTTTTCGTACTCCAGTTTCCGCAATTTCGCCAGGTAGTTTTCTTTCACAGTCTCGGCCTGGTGTTTACTCATCATTTGATCGCCGAGTAGGTCTTTTAACTTTTCCGGAAGTTCTAACGCATCTTCCATAAAAACCAAACGGAAAAAGTGGCAATAAATCGTTGAATAG
>CAZFOX010000277.1:0-572 GCA_964520565.1 uncultured bacterium
GCGCTTCGCCATCCGCGAAGGCGGCCGCACCGTGGGCGCGGGCGTTGTCGCCCAAATCATTGAATAGGAGAAAAAGTCATGCGGGATTTAATCACCCTGGCTTGCACCGAATGCAAGCAACGGAATTACAACACGAAAAAGAATAAACGCCTTCATCCCGACCGGATGGAGACCAAGAAGTACTGCCGTTGGTGTAGCAAACATACCCTGCACCGAGAAACCCGGTAATCTTGTAGTTATTGAATTTACGACGAGAGACAGGCGGCCAGTTGGCCGCCTGTTTTTTGCGGTTTTATAACGACTCCGAAAACATCCAGGGCGGAAAATACGCCGCTGGTGGCGCCCGCATACCCTATAAAGAACCGCCCAGCAGGTCGTCCCAATTTATTTCCGGTTCATCCTTTTCTTGCGTTGTTCCCTTTTCTTCCGGTGGATTCTTTAAGAGGGCTTTCAGCGCTTTCTTTTGCGAATCGTAAACCTTGTATACCTGCTCGATCTGCACGATTCCGAACAATTCCTGAATTCGGCTGTTGGGCGAGCAGATGTAGATCGCTCCCTTGTAGGAACTCATG
>CAZFOX010000277.1:582-6815 GCA_964520565.1 uncultured bacterium
GAACGCCCGCAGTCCCGCGCTGGTCATATAATCCAGCCGGGCCAAATCGATCAATATCCTTCTTTCCCCATCCAGGATTTTCTCTTTGACAAATTCTTGGAACGGCTGGGTATTGGCTGCATCCATCCGTCCGGTAAGACTCACGATGAATAAGTCCTCGATTTTGGTATGTTTGATTTTCATAAAAAGAACCCATGGCGGCGAATTCGGCTGGCTGAATCCTTATTTCTCCGTTTCGATTGATCTACTATAACAGCAGTGTCCAAGCCACGCAATTGTAGAACTGTTTGCGGTTCGCGAAACCGGGAGTAACCGATGCGCGAGGAGAATTCCATGCCGGACAAAAAACCCGAACCGGGAGCGATCCAACTGGACAATCAAAGCATCCAGGTGCGAATCCTGATGCCCAGCGGCCGATTTCAGGTCACCGATAAGGTGGCCGGTGTGGTTTGGACCATGAAGACCGGTCGCGGATGCGGTTTTGTAACCCTGCAATCCGAAGGCAAAGAGCGGGATTATAAAATGGGCGTTTCGGGTTCCAAGGGGATATTATTTACCCAAAATTTCTATATGACCCGCTCTGCGGCTTCCGACGATTTTCACGACGTCTCTCTCTCCGGCGTTCTGGGAGACGATCCGGAAACCACGGTCACGGTTCGTTACCTGCTCTCTTCCTCTTTTCCCATCCTTCATTGCTTTTGTTACATTTCTGGGAAACAGGAAGAACGGATCAGCCGGATTCAATTTCCGCTTGGATGGCGCCTTTCCGCTAAGAAGGGGAATGGAATTTGGCTACCCCGCGGCATTCAATGGGTGGAATCACCGGATTCCCGGGACGAACCCGATCTTTGGAGTCCCAGCCTGGATGAAGATCACCGGGTGGTGGGTGCACCCTATTTCGCGATCACCCAGGAGGGTATGTATAACCGGATGGGAGGATGCATCGGTTGCCTGCAACATCCCCTCTGCCGCCTGGAGATAGCCGGGTCCGGAGGAGGGCGTTGCGCGCAACCCTCTTCTTCCCGGTTGGATGTCACGGGGAAGTCGGAAAAAAATCCCTATTATTTTCGCTATCAATTCGTACCATCCAGCGATCTTGAGGCGTTATCCTGGTTGTATCGGGACTATTTATCGGAGCCGGAGCAATCGGCTTTTTTTGAGACGGTTTCACTCGATCCCCAAGGAGAGAAATAACCGATGGCGGAATCCACTCTCGTTTCTTCCCCTTCCTCCCCCGCCGCGGGCAAGGAGCCGCCCCTGCTGGATGCTTCGTTTCTCCGCCATCTGGAGCGCCTGCAATTGCTCTGCAAGAAGGTATTCCTGGGCCGGATGAAGGGCGAGCGCCGTTCCAAGAAACGGGGAATTTCCATCGAATTCGCCGATTACCGCGATTATACCCGGGGGGACGATCTCCGGTTTCTCGATTGGAACGTCTACGGGCGGCTGGACCGGCTGTTTACCAAGCTTTTCCACGAGGAAGAAGACTTATATCTCTACATCGTCGTCGATACCAGCGGTTCCATGAATTCGGGCGAGCCGAATAAAGCCTGGTTCGCCCGGCGCACCGCCGCCGCTCTGGCCTACATTGCCCTGGCCGGTCTCGACCGGGTTTGCCTGGTCGGTTTCAACCGGGATCGCTATCGTTGGCTGCGTCCCCTGCGGGGCAAGACGCGGATCTGGAGCATACTCGATTTTCTTCAGCAATTGCCGATGGAGGGAGAAACCACTCTCGCGGAAGGATGCCGCCGTTTCGCCTTACAGCAAGCCCGGGGCGGAGTGGTGGTGTTGCTTTCCGATCTGCTCGATCCGGCGGGATACGAGGGCGCTTTCAAGCATCTTTTGCAAAACCGGAACGAATTGTACGTGCTCCAGGTACTCTCTCCCCAGGAGGTGCACCCCGATCTGTTTGGAGCCCTTCGGCTGTTAGATGTCGAGACCGGGGAACCGGTTGAAATCACGGTCACGGACGAATTGTTGAACACCTACGAACGGCGATTGCGCGCCTTTCAATCGGAGATCACCCGCATCTGCCACCGGTATGGCATCCATTACCTTCCGGTCAGCAGCGGCGATTCTCTCGAGCGGATGTTGACCGATACGTTCCGGCACATGGGACTCATCGAGTAAGGAACCTGAATAGAGACGACAGGGATCAGGGATTATGAATTTTCTCGCACCGATCGGTTTCTTTTTCGCGCTGTTTATCCCCGCCGTGATTTTATTGTATCTGCTGAAACTCAAGCGCATCGATACGCCCATCTCCAGCACGTTGCTCTGGCGAAAAAGCCTGGAAGACCTCAAGGCCAATACCCCCTTTCAAAAGTTGAAACGCAACCTGCTGTTGTTACTGCAATTGGCCGTTCTTTTTCTTTTGACGTTCGCTCTGGTGCGACCGGTGTTGCGGCTGGGCGGGCTGCAGGGGCAGAGTTTCATCGTGTTGATCGACGCGTCCGCCAGCATGTCGGCCACGGATGTCAAACCCAGCCGCCTGGAAACCGCGAAACGCAAGGCGATCGATCTGGTGGAAGATATGAGTATGGGCGACCGGATGATGGTGGTCAGTTTTGCGGGAGGCGCCCGCGTACTCAGCCCTTTCGAGCAAAGCAAGGCGGTGTTGCGGCGTTTGATTCAGAATATCCAGCCGTCGGATGCCCGGACGAAAATCGACGATGCCTTTCGCATCGCCCGCTCCGCCGCCGACGTGGCCGTCAATCCGGAAATCATCGTCCTCTCCGACGGCCAGTTTTCCATTCCCCCCGAATTCACGCCGGGAGAAAGTAAATTCCGTTACGTCCCAATCGGCGAAACCGCCGAGAATATGGGAATCGTCGATCTGGTCGTCCGTAAGGATTTCACGCTGGAGGAGCGATATGAAGTGCTCGCCGGGATTCAAAATACCGGCCTCCAGGAAAGAGAAGTCTATGTGGAACTCTGGGGCGAAGGCGCGATTGCCTCGGCGACCGAAACCTCGGCGACCGGCGCCGTTTCCGCCCTATCCCCTCCGCCACAGCCCGAACGCCAACTGATGGATGCCCGCAAAATGACCCTGCCTCCCGCTTCGTCGGAAGCCATTTTGTTCAAGGATACCGGGGCGTTCCCGGAGAAAATCGAGGTCGTGCTCGACAGCGGCGATTCGTTCGACGTGGACAATCACGCCTGGGCGATCATTCCCCGCGAAAAATCCGTCGATGTTCTTCTCGTCACGAATGGGAATTATTACCTGCAGCGGGTACTCAATCTTCTTCCCCGCGTGCGTTTGTTCACGACCACTCCCGTGCAATATGCGCGTCCCGAAGAATACGACTTAATCGTATTCGACTCCTACGCTCCGCCGGCCCTGATCGGCGGGAACTATCTGTTTATCAACGCCGTTCCTCCTTTGCCCGAATGGACGCTGGGCGACGAATTGCCACTCCCGGCCATCGTGGATTGGAATCCCACCCATCCCCTCACCCGGTATCTCAGTTTTGAAAACCTGATCGTCAGCAAATGCCGTATTATCGGGGCTCCTCCCTGGGTGGAAACCATCCTGGAAAGCCGCGAAACGCCGTTGATTGCCGCCTTCCAGCAGAATGAAATCCGGGGCGTCGTCACTAACTTCGATATCTATCAATCAACCTGGCCGCGCCAGGTTTCCTTCCCGATCTTCTTCACGAATCTCATTAATTGGTTTCAGTCCGGAGAAGGACTCGCCGCCTATATGAAGAAAACCGGCGATGTGATTGCGCTCGATCCCCCGGCTGCATCGGAACAGAAAGCCGTCATGATCGTTCCCCCGCCCGATAAGAGCGTCGAACTGGCTTTTGCGGGTGGAACTCCCATTTATTTCGATAAAACCGCTCACCGGGGGATTTACGAATATCGCGTGGACGGTGCGCTCCGTAAGCGGTATGCGGTGAATCTGCTTTCCCCCGAAGAATCCGTGATTCTTCCCAAAGAGAGTCTTACCATTCAGGACGCCGAAGTGGTGGGCGACCCATCGGCAGTGGAAGCCAACCGGGAAATCTGGCGGTCGCTGGCGGTTGCCGCGCTGTTGGTACTCATGTTGGAATGGTGGGTCTATGTGAAACGAGCACGGTACGCTTTCTGATTAGGCAATCTTTTTCTTTCATGTTTTTTTAACTGAAATGGAACATTTTGGTTCATTCCTTCGCCTAGTGGGTAACAAGATCTGCGAATCGATCGATTTATCCATGTGTGGAGGAAGGTATGACGCGGCAACTCATGGGGAGTTCTCTGTTTGTGTTACTTTTTGCATTATCTGGAATTTCGGATGTCGTTATTAATGAAATTGGATACAATCCTCCGGACGTCGAATTTGATGCCGGATCGTTGCGCGAATTTGTGGAATTATACAATCCCGGACCCAACGCAATCGATCTGGCGGGATATCAATTCACAAAAGGGATCACCTTCACCTTTCCCGAGAATACGCAAATCGCCCCCAACGCCTTCCTGGTGCTGGTTCGCGACTTGAAACAGACCGCCTGGCGTGGAAACCGGTTCCCCGTGATTGGAACCTTTGAAGGAGAACTGGCCAATAGTGGAGAACGCCTGGAACTGGTTCGTCCCGATGGCACGATTGTCGATAGTTTGAGATACAACGACCGCGAACCGTGGAGCAAGGCCGCCGATGGATACGGCCCCACTCTGGAAAAAATCGCGTGGGATCTGCCTTCGGACGATTTCCATAGTTGGCGCGCGTCGCTTTTTGAGAATGGAACGCCGGGCGCGGTCAATTCCGTAATCGGGATACCTCCCCGGCCGGTTATCACCGCCACGGAAATCATTCCCCCGCATCCCACGTCCAAAGACACGGTCACAGTCCGGTTCGGATTCGATGCGCCTACCCGGATCGGTTCGGCGACTCTGCAATGGGAATTGCCCGCTCAGGGAAGCCTGATTGATTTCACCATGCCGGTCTCTCTGTTCAGCCGCCGGGATAATTTCCGGTATTGGAAAGGGCAAGCGGCGCCATCCGAGGGACTAGACTGGACGCAACCGGGATTTACGGATACCTCCTGGCCTCAAGGAGGGGGGATGTTCGGGTATGGAATGCGCCGGAATATCAACACCCAGCTCAACGATATGCGGGGAAGATACTCGACCGTGTATCTGCGGCGCAAATTCACGGTGAAGGATGCCGCCATGTTGAAAACCGCCAATTTATCGATGTATTTTTCGGGCGGGTTTATCTGTTATCTGAATGGACGCGAAGTGGCGCGGGCTAATGTGACCGATCCGTATACCCATCAATCGCTGGCCACCCGGACGCAAAATTTTGAAAATGCCGCCAATTACACAATTGCCAATACCGACGGAGTATTCGTGGAAGGAAGCAACACTGTTGCGATTGTGGGTTTCACGTACCAGCTGAATGGAGACTCGTTCGGAATCGGCGCGACCTTATACGAAGGGGAACGAATTCAGGAAATTGTTGAAACCACTCATCCCATTCGAATGAGTGTGGTTGCGGAAAGCATTGGAGGAGTCACGTTTGAAGCGCAGGTTCCTCCCATGCCGTCTCAGTCTCTCGTGCGGTGCAATGCACAAGTGTCGCTGGTCGATCGATCCACTCTGTATCTTCCCTGCGCTTCCGAATTGAAACCTTTTGTTTCCTATTTTGTTTACGATGGAGAGATTCAATCTCTCCTTCCCGTTCTGTGGCCGTATTATCCCAGCGAGACGCAATTGCCCGATCCGGCGCGCGAGGTCAGCGGTGCGGTGATCCTTCCATCCAGTGGAGAGAATCCGCTGGTCTTCGATGGCGCGCTTTTTTCTTCTTCCCGCAACGGGCAGAAATTAAAATTCCTCAAAGGCGAGGAATACCGCAACGACCGTACGTTGAACATTCTCCCGGAACGTCCGCAAGGCGGCACTACAGCGGGTACCAGTACACCCCACAGGGAAGATTTAGGGTTCTGGTTCTTCAGGGAATTCGGCATCCCCTCGGCGCGCACCGATTGGTTTCGGCTGGTTGTCAACAAACAGCAGACACAGCAACTATTGATCCAGCAGATCAACGAAAAGTTTTTAGAGATGAACGGACTCAATCCCGATGCCGATCTCTTCAAACGCAATTACGTCAATCCCAAATGGGAACCGCATACCCATCTGGAAAATGGAACGGCCAGCATCGACGCCATGACTCGTTCCATCCAACTCACGGATCAAAACGCCCTCCACGAAGCGCTGACATCGCAGTTGGTCATGGAGGAATTTCTCGCCTACGT
>CAZFOX010000278.1:0-3485 GCA_964520565.1 uncultured bacterium
GGCGCACATGCCGCGGCTATCGATAAACTGAAAGAAGAGGGAATGAACGTCGCCGTCGTGGCAGTCTGCGACGCCTATCGCCCCCGCATGCTGAAAGCCATCGAGCGCTACGAAGCCAAAGGCTACATGAAATACCAGGAACTGCTCTCCGATCCAAACGTGGATATCGTCACGATCGCCACACCCGATCACCAGCACGGATACCAGGCCATCGACGCCGTCCGGGCTGGAAAGGATGTTTATTGCGAAAAGCCGGTCACCCACTGGCGGCAGTTCGATCTCACCAAACGCCTGGCGCAGGAAGTGAAGAAATCGGGACGCGTCTTTCAACTCGGCTCGCAGGGCATGTCCGACGGCGCGTGGAGCCTGATGAAAAAACTGGTACAGGACGGCCAGATCGGTCAGCCCATCCACGCCGAGTGCGGTTATTTCCGCGTCGGCGATTGGGGCGAACGCGGCATGCCTATCGACGATCCCAACGCTCAACCCGGTCTCGACCTGGATTGGGAAGCCTTCCTCGGCGATTCGCCCCAGCGCCCCTACGACGTCAGCCGCTTTTTCCGCTGGCGCATGTACGAAGACTACGCGGGCGGCCCGGTCACCGATCTTTTCCCTCATTCCTATACACCTGTCCTGAGTATTCTGGGCGTTACGTTCCCCAGCAAGGTAGTCGCCACCGGCGGCAAGTTCCGCTATGAGGAGCGCGAGATTCCCGACACGTTCAACATGCTGGCCGATTATCCGGAAAAGATCACCGTGGCCTGCCTCGGAACGCAGGGAAATAACCACGCGGGAACCGGCGGACGCGGCGCGGGCAACCGCATCCCCACCATCCGCGGCTGGGAAGGAACCCTGACGATCGAAGGCAACGATGTGGTCTTTACACCCGCCGAAGGTTCTCAAAAAGAAGCCCAACGCTTCCCCATCGAGCACGGCGAGGACTGGCTGGGATATTGGAAAGCCTTTATCGATTGCTGCAAGAAGCGCGATACCAACACGCTGTCCACCGCCGACATGGCCTATCATGTCCAAACCGCTCTTCAGATGGCGATGTGGGGCTTCAGAGAAGATAAAGTAGCGACTTTCGATCCCAAGAAGGAAGTAATTGTCCTGGCGGGATAAAAAATAAGGAGTCCAACCATGAACACAAGTAATCTTTCAAGACGCACTTTTTTATCCACAACCGCCGTATCTACCTTCGCCGTCATGAATGCCCGAACCGCCCTCGGTTCGGAGGCCAATTCCGCGATGACCGTCGGGCTGATCGGCTGCGGCGGGCGCGGCAATCACGACGCCGAGAATTTCCAAAAAGCGGCGCATGCCCGCATCGCGGCGCTGGCCGATCCCTTCGAAGACCGCCTGAAATCTACCCAGCAGCATTTCGAAGCCGACAAGCCTCAACTCTTCCAGGGATTCGGCGCGTATGAAAAACTCCTCAATACGAACGTCGATACCGTCATTATTACCAGCCCGCCCTATTTCCACCCTGAACATTTCGAAGCGGCGGTACAGGCCAACAAGCATGTATATCTCGAAAAACCGGTCGCCGTCGATACGGCGGGCGCCAACCGCGTCCTGAAAGCCGGTCAAAAAGCCGGCGACAAAATCACCGCCATGGTCGGATTCCAAACCCGCTTCAGCCCCGACATGCAGGAAGCCGTGAAGCGCGTCCACGACGGCGCGATCGGTGAAATCGTCTGTGGACAGGCGCACTACCATTCCGGATGGCTCAGCCCCCAGCATAAACCCGGGATGCCGGAAGAAGAAAAACGGTTGCGTAACTGGGTTTTCGATATCGTGTTATCGGGCGATATTCTCGTCGAACAAAATATCCACGTGCTGGATGTCTGCAACTGGATCATGCGCGCCCACCCCATCAAAGCTTATGGAACCGGCGGGCGGAAAATCCGCACGGCGGTAGGCGACACCTGGGATCATTATGCCGTCACCCTCTGGTACCCCGGCGGTCAGGAAGTAGTCTTCGCTTCCACTCAATTCCTCGACCTGGGATGGGGAGATGCCGGCGAACGGTTCAACGGCTCCAAGGGCGCGTTCGACGCACTCGTCGGAGCAGCCAAAATCCGCGGCGAAAATGAATGGAATTACGAAGGCAAAGAGGAAAACAGCGAAATCCGAAAAATCCAGGCCTTCGCGGAGAGCGTGGCATCGAAAAAATACATCAACGAAATCCCCCAGGGCGTCGAATCGACCCTCACCGCCATTATGGGACGTACCGCCGCCTATCGGGGCCAGGAATACACCTGGGATCAAATGATGGCCGATGATGAAAAGTGGGATGCCAAGATGACATTCTAAAGGCATCCATCTTGCGGTTCGCATGTCCACGTACGTTATTTGAAATCGCTATCCCAAAGTATTGGAAAGGTATGGAGAGACCATCGTCCTCCATACCTTTCCATTTCCACACCGTCATAAAAGTCCATTCAATTCCGGCGGTCTATCGTATCATTTGTGGGACAAAATCCCATTTCCTGGATTCACTTTGTAATTGATTTTGTAACAAGTAACTTCTAAAACCACAAATCCACTGGAACTGTCTCCTTATTATTTCCATATCTATTTAATAATAAATAACTTATAGATAACTCATCCCCAATAAATAAATTGGATCGATTATTGCGTTATTCGATAGCGAGGGAATCGTTTGTCAAGGAGCCAATAACTGTAGGAAAAAAAATGATACTGATCGAGGATAATTTGGATCAACGGATGAGGAAGGATAACATGTTTATCAATTGGAATGAATTCGAGACGCTCATGGATGCCGCCATCGGCGATCCGCCGGCGGTCGAGAAGAAAAATAGCCGGGGAAACGATCTTTTCTTACGAAATGTGGTTATCAAACGAAAAGCCTTGGAAGAACAACAGTCGCTTTTCGCCCAGGCCTCGGAAGACACCATCCTGCAGGAATATCAAAAATTACGCCGGGCGCACCGCGAATTCATATCCACCTTCGAAGAAGCCAAAAACGCCTATACCCGAATTATCTCTTCAACGCGTCCTTCATCCAAGTAACATTCAACTTATTTCAAATACCCGATCAACGTTCCGGCCCCTCAGGGGGAGCCGGAACGTTTGGGGTATGAAGAGGAAACAATCCTGCCAACGATCGACACGAAAAACCGAATCATCGTTGAGTTCATAATTTCGATCGCTGGAAAACGCCCATTCTCCCGGTGTGGAAACAAGGTTTCGTGAAATCGGATTCTAATGGCAGGAATTCACAATTTCTATGATTTGATTCCTTATTGAAGCGTTATTGTCTCGCCGATATCCAATGGCGTGAACGTTTCGTATTTCCATTCTTTTTTGTTCCATTGAAGCCATCTCAACGATGGGTCTTCTAAAGCGCGGTTGAATACGAAGGTCGCTTCCATCGGCCTATTGTCTTCCGATAATTTCGTGATATGGATGGTGACACCCGTCAACTCAAATAGTTGCCCCAAAGTGAATGGATTTTTTCT
>CAZFOX010000278.1:3535-6813 GCA_964520565.1 uncultured bacterium
CGTAAATAACCGCTCAATATATCGGAGGCTATGAATCAGAGTGGGGTACGACCGAAGATTCCATAGCGATATCTGGTCCCACTGAGGCGGGGGCATGTAACCGTCTTTGGGTCGAACGACGAGTGTGTTCGCATCGGTTCTTTGTAATTCAATTTCTTCCATTCCGCTGCATAGCGTTCTGATATGCGCGGGAAGGGGCTTCCGTTCGATTAATCGGAGCGGGATCACGTAAACCGTGAAAACAGTGATAGGGGGATTTACGAGTATCACGTCTTGCTGGATTGAATCGGGATCGTCAATGGGAAGGTTGGCAAGAGCCATCACTCCTTTTTGTGCCGTTTGCAATAATTTGGGAGTCTGGTTCAGTGAGTACGATCCAATCGCCAGCCGCAGAATAACGATCCCGAATAGTACAATTAGTACTAAATAATGACGATATGCAGGAAAGAAAGCGGCTTTACGCGCTTGGACGGTGTTATGGATCATTTGCGATATAAATCCGGTCATGCCGAAACTGACTAAGGCCAATGACCTTCCTCCAGGGAGCGCCGCACTAAGAGGAATCGCTGAAAACATGGCTCCGAACAACCAAAACAGTGAAATTCTGCAACTTCGAAAGAGGGGGAAAAACAGGAATCCCAAAAAACCAAGAACGACGACAAGCATCACCCAATACATTTTAGTTACAATCACAATAAGACCTAAATCCGATGGCGGGAACGCAACACAGTGCAGAAGTGTCATGGGGACTTTTTCAATGACGGCAAAAACAAACTGTAGTGGATTGCTTGCCGGATCGACGTATAAGTGCATATCTCCAATGCCCGAAATTCCGTATCCCAGCGTCTTATAAAGAATTCTCCACAGAATTGTAATGATGATAAATGGAAGGAGAGGTTTGATTCGAGTCCATGCCTTGCCTCTCTCAATCCACAGCGAATGCGACATCATATAACCAAAAACCGCAACGCCCGATTCCGATGCGAACAAGGATCCCGTATACAAAATAATAGACGCAAAGGCCCATCCAATCAGATTCTTTCCCCGCCAGAGGAAATAAGCGGCAATCGATCCGATCCCCAATACAGCCGTAATGAGGATGTGCCGATTGGCGAGAAACGCAATAGGAACGACTTGAATGTCGTTGATTGCATACAACAGTACGGCCAATCCCGCCGCCCATCCCGCTCCCATAACCTTTCGATAGACCAAACCCGATAGAATAATGAGAATGGCGAACCAACACATGCTTTGTACGTGCATCAACTCGGGAGATTGCGGCCATAACCAAAAATCCATCATGCAGAATAATGCGGTGATTGGCCTCCACAATGCGGCTTTTATATCGGGAGAATACCACCAGGGGATATTCCCATAATCCAGCATGCGCTGAAAACATTCCGAATCTCCGTCGAAAAACGCATACATCTGCATGGGGCCTTTTAAGGGCTTTCCGAGAGGTTGATATTTTTGAGCGTCGGGTGTGTCGACATAAGCCGCGCGTTGATAGAAATCGTCGGAAAACCATCCCGTGTGGATCAACGGCCAGGCCAGCAGAACGGCCAATAACAACAAGCCGATAGGGAAAAACTTATGTGCCAGGAGGTTCGTCAACTTATCAAGGATCATTGAAAACCACCTCGGCAGTTCAAAGTTATCCAACGATATAACCACTTTTAAAGAGTATCACTTTCTTTCAAGAGAGTCAGGTTGAAAATAGTTTTCTCGTCGATGATAGAAAGAAATTTTCGGCGGGATGGCAAGAGCAAGACTTTTCATCTGCCCTTGCCTCTGCGATAACGGGTAGGATGGGTCACGCTTTATCGACCCATCAATTCTCTTGTCCTTAAAAGCCAAGTTGACCCATCATTTAATTTCGCGTCCTTGATGGCTCGATAATAATTGACCATCTTACGAATCTAGACAATGAAGGCCACATCAGGTTATGCACCTTTTACGATTTGTTCGTAATCGTCGTGAGAACCAATCCATTCCCAGATCAAACCCTCTTAATCTTCCACCGCGAGAGCTCGATAGGTTAGACCGATACGCGCCGACCAATATTTTCCAACTTTCTTTAATTGGAGAGAGGGATGTCTTGGATTTTCTTTCAGCAGGATAAAGTTCTTGTCGGCCAATTCTTGAATTGTTTTGGGTAGGAGAGAATATCATTGCCAGAAAAGATCAGTCGTTCGATGCATCAGAGCGGACGAAGAGTGCCATCCCTCTTCGCTTGTTGCGCTTCTTCGAGTAAGAAATCCAATCGCTTGTTACGAGAGTCGTCTTCAATCTGATTGTCCCATTTTTCCCAATCCCTATTGAGAAACTGACGAGTGCGAAGTTCTACTGACATAAATTTGTAAATCTTGATAATTCAGATAGTTACACAAACGTTGAACCATATCACATGAAACATCTCAAGTATTTGTTTTTACTATACTTAAATGTCAAATGCTTGAGAACTTCGCACTCTTGAGTGAGAAACCATATACGAAATAAACGGTAATCCTCTTCGGGTAACCGATTGACCGCATTTTCCAATTCTTGAATCGTATTCATGTCATTTATTCTCCTGGTGGAAGAAAAAACTCTCTACTGTTATTATACTTCTTCTGCATGGTCGTGTGTCAGGTGAATATGCGCCAAGGACGCAACAACGCGTCCTTGGCCAGTCAAATCCACTTACAACTGCCATTCCCCCCGTCCCGGGCGGCTGAGCATCCGGTTGGCTTCTTCGTCGTTCTTCACCTTCTCGTTCACCGGATCCCACTCCAGTTTTCGACCAAGAATGTAGGCAATGTTGCCGAGGATACATAGCGTCGCCACGCGGTGACCCGCTTCGATGTGCATGATCGGTTTCTCGCGGGTTTTGATGCAATCCAGCCAGTTTTCGAAATGGCCGGGGCTGTGAAAGACCGGCACGCCGTTCGCCGGCGGTTCGTATTTCATCGCTTTCTCTTCGGTTCCGCATCCCCCATCCCCGCCGGTGACGATCAACGTATCCTTATCGCCCCAGTATTTGGCGCCAAATCGTGCATCGAGCAGTTTTTCCCCTGGCTGGCTCCACGTCATTTCCCAATCGGGATTCTTGAATACGTATTTCACTTCCATTTTCGGCGGGCAATCCCAGACACCCGTGGCAGGCGGTTCGCCGGTAGCCTCCACGCTGAGTGGGCCGGTATGGTCGCTGTCCATGCACCAGAAAGCCACGCTCATCACATGCGCGCCCCGATCGCGAATCTGTCCACCGCCGAAATCGAGCAGCCAGCGGAAATTGA
>CAZFOX010000279.1:0-6809 GCA_964520565.1 uncultured bacterium
GAATCTTTATAATAAAATATCATGATATCAAGGTGAAAATATGAAAAAGGCAATCGCCGAAGTGCTGACCGCCCAACCCGGCGGCGCCTTGATTACCGGCGATCTCGCACGATTGGAAGGCTTCGAAGGCGATTACGCCCTCTTAAAAACGTTGGTCGATCCCCTCCGTCAATCCATGCCTCTTTGCTTGGCATTGGGAAATCACGACAATCGGGCTAACTTCCTGAATGCTTTCCAGGAACACTCCGGCGTTCAAAACGTATCGGGCAAGCACGTCATGATTATCGAAACGGGTCCCGTCCGTTTCATCGTTCTCGATTCTCTTATGTCCACCAACATCACTCCCGGCCAATTGGGCAAAGCCCAACGCGAATGGCTGCGCGATTATCTGAAACAAGCGGATAACCGGCCAACTATATTATTCTTCCATCACACCCTGGGCGATGAAGACGGATGCCTGGTCGATTTTGACCGGATTTCATTCATCATTCCGGATAATCGGGTCAAAGCCGTTATTTTTGGGCATTCACACGACTATGGGTATAACGATCTCCTTGGAATCCATCTGATCAATCTGCCTGCCGTCGCCTATGCGTTCGGCGACCATCCCATTGGCTGGGTGGATGCGGAATTCACCGCGGAAGGTGGCGCGTTTACGTTGCATACCATCGGGGGAAATCAGGAAAAGAACGGTGAAACAACGCGCCTGAAATGGCGAACGTAATATCGACTCTTAGAGGAAAAAAAACCATGCCATTCGATCTGATTCACCGGCCCCGCCGCTTGCGAATGAATGCCCGTATTCGAGATATGGTGCGTGAAAATCACGTCCGTCTCGACGACTTGATCTATCCGATGTTCGTTACCGAAGATCTGGGTGCACAAAATCCCATTACCTCGATGCCGGGATGCTTTCAATACGGCGTGGATCGAATCGGCGAAGAATGCAAACGCATCCAAGACCTGGGAATTCCCGCCGTGATTCTGTTTGGCATCCCCAAAGAAAAAGACGAAGAAGGTTCGCAAGCCTACCACGAACGCGGAGTCATCCCCCGCGCCATCGAATCGATCAAGAAGGCTTGTTCCTCCCTCGTCGTTATCACGGACATCTGCCTGTGCGAATACACCAGCCACGGCCATTGCGGGCTTCTGGATGGAGAAACCATCCTCAACGACGAGACCGTTAAATTGCTGGCCGACGAAGCGGTCGCTCACGCGCGGGCGGGATGCGACATGGTGGCTCCTTCCGACATGATGGACGGCCGTATCGGGATCATCCGCCAGGAACTGGACGACGCGGAATTCCCATATATCCCCATCATGGCCTACTCGGTCAAATATTCCTCCGGGTATTACGGCCCCTTCCGCGAAGCGGCGCAGTCCGCCCCCGCTTTCGGCGATCGCCGTTCACATCAAATGGATCCACCCAACCGGCTGGAAGCGTTTCGTCAGGCGGAACTGGATATCTCGGAAGGCGCTGATATTTTGATGGTAAAACCGGGACTTCCTTATCTGGATATCCTGCGCGATTTGCGTAATCGATTCGATGTCCCTTTGGCCGTCTACAACGTTAGCGGCGAATACGCCCAGGTCAAAGCAGCGGCAGAACGTGGATGGATTGATGAAAAACGCGTCGTGATGGAGAATATGATCGCGTTCAAACGCGCGGGCGCAGATTTAATTCTGACATACCACGCTCCCGACGTAGCCCGTTGGCTGAACGAAAAATGAGCCGAAGATCAACCACATAAAACCAACACCTGCCCATCCAAGGCAGGATGAACCAAAACGGAGGAAACCAATGACGCAATCGCGTAGAACTTTCTTAGCAAGCAGCGCAATGATAGGGGCTGGAATGACCTTGGCATCCCAGCCCGTCTCCGCCATGACCATCAATGAATCTGGCCAGCCTGGCGTATTGAAACTTTCCTCACAGGAAGGCCCCATGCCCGGAAAATCTCTGAACGAAAAACTCGATTTCATGGAGAAACATGGACTCGTCGGTTTCGAACCCTGGGGCGGCAAACTGTGGGAACGCGTTGACAGTATTAAAAAAGCCCTCAGCAACCGCAACATCAAAGTCAGCGCCATCTGCGCGGGTTTCGATGGCGCTCCCGCTTCGGAATGGCCGGATGACCGCAAAAGAGCGATGGATTCCATGAAACGTATTCTGGAAGCTGCCGGCGAACTACAATCCACCGGCCTGATCTTCGTTCCTGCCTTCAACGGCCAATCACAGGCTGGAGTGGTTTCAGCGCGGTTCCTCACCATCGAATTCCTCAAAGAAATCGCCGAACACGCAGAAAAATGCAAGTGCCGCATGCTTCTCGAACCACTCAATCGCGGTGAAACTTGGTATGTCCGCCAACTCGCCGATGCCGCCAAAATCTGCCAGGAA
This sequence comes from uncultured bacterium, assembly GCA_964520565.1. GTDB lineage: Bacteria > Hinthialibacterota > Hinthialibacteria > Hinthialibacterales > Hinthialibacteraceae > CAZFOX01. Next base: position 2,399 of record CAZFOX010000279.1, read on the forward strand.
GTTAACCATCCCTATATCTGCATGATGGGCGATTTCTATCACATGGGTCACGAAGAAGCCTGCGATTACGGCGCATTTGTCACCGCCCGCAAATGGTTGCATCACGTCCATCTGGCCAGTCGCCCCAGTCGGAAACAACCGGGATTCGACGCTAACGACGATTTCCGCCCCGGCTTCCGAGCCCTGAAAGACATCGGCTATCAGGATTACTGCAGTTTCGAGTGCGGCTGCGAAGGGCCCGCAAAAGGCGACGGCGCCGACGAACAGAACAAACTCACCGAAATGCCCAAAGCCTTCGAATACCTGCGCAAGCAATGGGAAGAAGCGTAAGAATTATCGTATTGAACCGTTTATTAGACTTTTAAAGAACGGTATCCTATCTTTGGATACCGTTCTTTCTTTGGAGTCGTGCAATGAATCTGGAAGCGAAAGGCGAATATGCTTTTCGGGACCGCCTGACCCGAATGTAATGCTTTCTGAAATCATTGGAAGAAAAAATTAAATAAACCGAATGAAATCATATCGTATCTCCCAGCCCTCCAATTGGCCTTCCGCCTCCATCAACCAAATCCATCAATCCGGAGCGCTCGAAGCATTGCGCGATCTCCCCGATGAATGCATCGCTCTATCCGTTACCAGCCCTCCCTATTGGAACGTAATCGATTACCAAAGCGATGGACAGATCGGCCATTCGGATTACGAGACCTACATCGAAGACCTGCTCGAGGTCTGGAAGGAAATTCATCGAGTCTTGATTCCCAACGGCAAACTGGCCATCGTGACACCCATCATGCCCATCCCCAAAAAAGTCATCAAAAACCAGCATACCCGTCATCTGAAAAATATCAGTAACGACATCGAGCATTCCATCCTGGCGAATATCGGCGGTTTCCACCGTTACAGCCTGTTCATCTGGCAAAAGCAAACATCTGTTAAGATGTTCGGCAGTTATCCCTATCCACCCAATATTTTTGAAGACAACACCATCGAATTCATCAACGTCTTCGTCAAAGACGGCCCCCCGCCCCCCATCGCCAAACCAGCGAGGGAAGCCAGCAAAATGACTCAGGAAGAATGGCGGAACCTGACCATGCAGGTGTGGCCCATGTATCCCGCCGACGTCAAGCGGGCGGGTGGTCATCCATGTCCGTTCCCGGTCGTGCTGCCGCAGCGGTTGATAAAAATGTACACTTTCGCTCGCTCGCCCGAAACCGGTTTCGAAGGCGATATCGTCCTCGATCCTTTCAATGGCGCGGGTGCGGCCTGTTTGGCGGCTAAAGCATTAGAACGCAATTATATCGGCGTCGATTTAAACCCCGCCTATTGCGAGGTGGCGAGATATCGCCTGCAACACGAAAAAGTCGATCCGCGCGCCATCCTTCTCGAATCACCCAGCGTCAAAAAACCCCGTCCCAGCGATGGACTAACAACCGAACGCCGAAAGGCCAAAAAGAAAATCCAGGAAGACAGACTATTCCCCCTCTAATTTTCTTGCTCGTTTTTTCCAACGTTCTACAATGGATTCAATGTTCATTCATCAGGAAACGAATCATCCGTAGAGTGCTTCGCTACGCTAGATTGCTTCGCTACGCTCGCAATGACATTATGATACGTGTGTGGCATTGCGTTACATGTATGGCATTGCGTTACGTTCGTGTCATTGCGTTTCGTTTGTATTATTGCGTAACGTTCGTGTCATTGCGAACGAAGTGAAGCAATCTTGCTTGTATTTCAATCGTTGGTTTTCACTCGACACTTTTTAGTGGCTGCTCTACTAAATTAAAGTCGCCACAGGTTTCAACCCATGGCTTGATCCACAAATCGCTATCAAAAAACACCCATGCAAACCAACAATCAAAAACACCGTTACTACCATAAACATCTGGGCGATTTCCGCCACGAACTGCGCGACGCCATCCCCCGCGATACCTTGCGCGATCTGCACCGCCGCACGCCGGGTAAACATTTCGCAATTCTCCTTCGCCAACTCCTCATCGCGGGATTGGCTGTTGCCGGGATTCTAGTATTCGAGAGTTTCTGGATATGGCTCCCCTGCGCGATTGTCCTCGGCTTCGTCATCTTCGATTTCACGATCCTCTTGCACGAAGCCATCCACCGCCTGATCTTTACCGAATCGCGTCCCCGGTGGAACGCCTTCCTCGGCTGGTTCTACGCCCTTCCCAGCGGTATTTCCCGAACTCAGTTCACCCGTTGGCACCTCGATCATCACGATGAACTCGGTTCTTCCACCGCCGATCCCAAACGCTCCCATCTCACGCCCAAAATCGTCAAACGCTGGTATAAATTTCTCTATATGACTCCGGCATTGTTTCCCATTTATTTCCGCGCCGCCGCACGAGAGGTCAAAACATATCCCCTCGGCCTTCAAAAAACCATTCAATTCGAACGCCGCGTTACCATTGCCGTCCATCTCTCGGTCATGGCGGCAATACTGGGTTTCGGCGGGTTATGGATCTATATAAAACTCTACGCCATCCCTTATTTCTTTGTCTTTCCGGTTGCTTTTACCATCAACCGGGTAGGCCAGCATTACAACATCAATCCCAAGGATATCGCCCAATGGACGACGTTGATGAAAGGGAATATCTTCTGGGACTTTATCTATCTCAATTCCAATTATCACCTGGAACACCACTACTTCCCCGGCGTTCCCTGTTACAACCTCCCCCGCCTCCAGAAATGTCTCGAACCGCTCTTCCTGCGGCATGGCATGCAAGCGCAGACCTACAGCCGGATTCTTTATGGCTGGTTCATACAAAACCGCACGCCGCACACCGATTGGAACGCGGAATAAGGATTCTCCAACCCAATCGATTTCTACCTCGGATAGGTTTCAACCCTATTCGAATTATCGCCTACCATCGTATAATAAAACTCCTTTATTAATGATTGCTTGGTGTGGGTTGAAGGATAGAACCAACGTTTTCCCCGAGGGTAATCAAAGGAGGATTCCCGATGCACCATCCCAAATGGTTTGTTTTTATTGTCAGCGTTGCTCTAATCGCTTTTTCGTTCGCCTCGGCATCCGGGGAAGAAAAAAAAGCCGATGTGAAAGTAAAAGGATGCACGGCATGCATCCCGTCATGCAGCGCCGAAATGCAAGTCAAAGAAGGTGAAAAGGCACAGGATGAAAAAACCCCGGTCACCACCACCGGGAATTCCACCCAAAACGAAACGGGCGATATCAAAGTCTATAATTACGGAATACAGGCTATCTTCATTAACTCCAACGTAACCGTAAACGGTGGAACCATATCGGGAGAAATGACCAAAACCGCCGAAAAAGAAGAAGCGGCAGGTGGCACTTCCGGTAAACCGGCCCCCAAACCCTCCAATGGAACACCCAGCCAACCTTCGGGTGAAACGAAAGAGGAAAAACCCGGTAAATTCGACGAACTCATCAAAGACGCCACCAAAGAAGCCGGATTGTTTACGGTCTATACCAAAAAAGACCAGAAGATTTTCTGGGAAATCAAATCCGATCAACTGAACAAAAACTTCCTCCTTTCCGGTATCTTGGCGACCGGTTTGGGTGCCGGCCGTGTCAAACCCGGTTCTTATCTGGGTGGTTTAGTCGTCCAATTTCAAAAAATCGATGACAAACTTCAACTGATGCAGCGCAATCTGCGATTCGTGGCCCCCGACGGATCGACCGAAGAAAGAGCCATCGAAAAAAATTATAAAGACTCCATCATGGCTTCCTTCCCCGTTGAAGCCACCAATCCCACCAATTCCAATTACTTGATCGAATTCGGTAAATTCTTCCTGAACGATGTATTCAATCTGAGTCCCGATGTCAGCAGCTCGTTAGGAAGTGGGTTTGGATACGACCGTGGCAATAGTTATGTCAAAGAAACAAAAGTGTTTCCAGAAAATATCGTTGTGCGCTCTCTTTATGCGTACCAATCCAATAGTATGCGCGATGCTATCACCGTTCCCGTTCCGGGCAGCGCTCAACTGGAGATTCTGGTTGATGTCAGAACCTTAAAAGACAATCCCGATTTCAAACCGCGCTTGGCCGATCCCCGCGTCGGACATTTCCTCGAAGCGCAGGTGGATTTCTCCGGCGACGAACGCTCCTCCGCTTTTATCCGCTACGTCAGCAAGTGGGATGTACGTAAGGCCAGCCCCGACCTGGATGTCTCCCCCGCCGCTAAACCGATTGTGGTCTGGATCGAAAATACCGTCCCCAAGAAATACCGCAACGCGGTGCGCGACGGCCTCCTGGAATGGAATAAAGCATTCGAAAAAATCGGCATCAAAGACGTAATGGTCGTCAAAGAACAACCGGACGACGCCGATTGGGATATTTCAGACGCCCGGTATAACACCATCCACTGGAACGAATCCTACGACTCCGATTACTCTGGTATCGCACAATGGGTCGCCG
>CAZFOX010000280.1:0-2807 GCA_964520565.1 uncultured bacterium
CCGATACCCATCTGGCCGTGCGAATGCCTCGTTTTTCGACGCTGCTACTGACACTGCATTGGGATGAACCGTACGGGGGTGTATTGGCGAGCGGGCCGGGATCGCAATCCGATCTGGATATGTATCTGGTGTCCGATGAGACGTTACCATTGCGCGATGGGAATAACGGAAACATCCTCGCATCCAGCGTCGATATTCAGGGTGACGAAAATAATCCAGCTGGCGAACCGGTTGAATTTCTCTATTACACCAACACCATTAAGGATCGGACGGTTTATATTGCGATCAATCATGCCAATGGAAGAATGCCCAACCTATTGCATCTTTTCATCGTTTTCGATTCGAGCAGCGGTATTACCCTGTTGGATAAACATCTCATTCAGGATCGGACGCTGATCGGCCATATGACCGTTCCAGAAGCCTTTACGATAGCGGCCATTCCCTATCGAGAGATAAACAGCAAAGGAGAATATATCGAGCCGGTTGAAGAATGGAATGTGGCGAATTATTCCGCCTTGGGTGGGAATCTGCCCATATTATTTTCAGACGACGGCCAAACGCGTCTACAAGAAACTGTATGGATCGCGAAACCCGATTTGAGTGGGCCGGATAACACCAGCACGAGTGTAGAGGGATTCGGTATTTTCAGCGGGACATCGGCCGCCGCTTCGAATGTAACCGCCGTTGCCGCGCTTATTCTTCAGAAAAAACCGGGATTGTCACCCCAAGAGCTTCGTGAAATTCTGCAAGGTTCCGCCATCGATCTGGAAAGCGAAGGGTGGGATGCACTTTCCGGCTGGGGTTTGGTGGATGCCTGGAACGTCATTCAGTCCATGTCCAGTTCATCCGTTCCATTTTGGGAAGCGTATAAATCGAGACGTTAATCATTATGAAAAAAGCCACTGAATAGTTTCACAAAAAAACCAACCGAGTTTCGATTACGTTTTTTAAAATCAAATGCCTTAAAATCCTCCATTTCAATCCACCGGCAGGTGAAAGCGTAATCCAGGGTCATGTTCTGAACCTTCAGTAACAGGCGATTGATGCCTTGGTTGAGATTGAGTTCAATGATATTCTCGTCGAATTCCAATGGCCGGCCGGTAAACACGGTGAAAACCATATCTCCGTTCAAGAAAACCTTAATGCCGTCGTCGCTGCCCAGCGCCAGTTTCACTTTCCTTGCTTCCTGGACGTCGATTTCCGCATAGGCGTACACCACCACATCTTCGCAGGGATTAAATAACCGGCGTAGATCGTACACTTTTCCCGCGTCATCGTAATATTTCCATGTGTAGGTTTCGCCTTGCAGAGTCACTTTCATCCCTTCATGGGGACGGATTGCCGTTTCGCCTCCGGCTTCCACCAAGTAATCGAAATCGAACGCCGCCCGATAGATTTCGTCGTCCAGAGCCGTGACACCTCGTGAATTACGTTTGCGTTCCAGGGAGGCTTCGGGAGTCGCCGACTGAATCGGAAACGAACCGCAAAGAAGCCACGTCGTCATAAATTCCATGCTGACGGGGTTGGAATAAAAGCAAGTCGCCGATTCTGCAGAGAGAACCGGGGACGTGGATACGATAGCAACGGCAATTAAACCAAACAGATATGGACATAATCTCAGAAAACGCATTTTTCTCTCCTTCATTTAATCGTTACTTCATTATATACGAAAGAGAGGGGATTAAGATTTAATCAGGGATACTTTTCCATGAGATTGCTTCGCTTCGCTCGCAATGACAGGGATGGGGAGGCGATGGGAAAGTTGCCCTCACCCCGATCCTCTCCCGAAGGGTTGGATTGCTTCACTTCGCTCGCAGTGACAGGGATGGGGAGGCGATGGGAAAGTTGCCCTCACCCCGATCCTCTCCCGGAGGGTTGGATTGCTTCACTTCGCTCGCAATGACAGGGAAGCGAGGTGGATGGAAAGTTGCCATTATCGCGGCCATCTTTCGGGTAATGAGGGAAAGATTGGGAGCGCGGACGTCCCCGCCCGCAAGCCGGGGGAGAAAGCGGTGATGGAAAAAAAGCGGCTCGGCGGGAACCTCGCCCTCCCAATGGGATGCGGTGGGGATTAGTGGGGGAGAATGATACGGGACAACCGCGAGGGATTGTCCCTCCATTCGGATTTGGACGATGAGTTTGCTTCGCTACGCTTGTAATGATGAAAAATTGCGGTTTATTCGTCCGATTCTCTTTGGGGAAGACATGAATTTGGAACGTCGATTAATCCTCCCACCCCGCCAGTTGCACAATGGATTTTTTATCCTGCTGCAATCCTTCCTGTCGATCTTCCATCAATGTTTCGATCAGGAAGATGCCGGGGGCAATCGTTGGATCGGGACACTCGGCTATCCAAACCGATTGCCGGGGCATCTTCAACTCTATGGTGTATTCCAAAACCGAGTCCATGCTTCCACTCATGCCATAATTTCCGCCCATACCCATTCCCATCATTCCATAGCTCCCCATTCCCATTATCCCGTATCCACCCACCTGTATGGGCAAACTGGTAATCTTGTAGGTGGCCGATTGAATCAGCGGGCAGGCGGCATTAAATATCCCTAATGCCCAATCGGTCTTCTGCATTTCCTCCCGGATTTTTGCTATCTCATCAATCTCTGAATCGGATTTCCCTTCCGTACTCCACATTTCTTCTTCTAGTGAGGGGTCTACGGGGGGGAGAGCGGGAATGAATTCCCCCGTCTCTTGAGAGCCGGTCTTGTATTTTTCCAAAAAAGTGAAAGCAATCGTTCGCGTGTCAGGAAAATGGATAGATTTCGGATGATATTCGCTTGAATAATGTTGAG
>CAZFOX010000280.1:2817-6806 GCA_964520565.1 uncultured bacterium
AAATTGGAAAACTCCTCAAGGTTCAACTTGAGGAGTTTTTTACATCCAAAAGAATGGGGCGTGGATCTTCAACGGTTAACAACGAAAACCGATCGCCTACTGGACATTGAGTTGAAAATTCCTCGCCGGTCGGCCATACGCCGCGTTCGCCGCGCCAGTTTCTCGCCCATAAGGCGCCTTGAATTGCCAGCGCTTTTCTTTTTACATTTTCTATACGATCCGAATAAAAACGAAAAACATTATCCGACATTAATCGGTTGGCTTTTGAGGCAACGTACAGTATTCGAGGAAGGCTCTTGGCCAGCTCGATACTAAAAAGCGGATCGTTTTCGAAAAAGGAATCGGGGAGTTTTTCGAGGCGTTTTTTAAGAGCGGGAACCGTCGTCCATTGATTTAAACGATTCGATTTAACTCCCACTTCCCAAAGAGCATTTCGGACGCTCTCTTCACACGGACTCTGCAAAATCGCTGCAGCAAATAAATCGTTCGCCGACGAATGATTGTCGGACATTACGTATTTTAAAGTTCCCCACATCGGATTGAAGAAAGAGACTGAGAGATCCAAGGTTTCAAGAGGTAAAGCTTCTAAATCCTGAAGCAACAAGCGACAGGAATCGCCATCGGGATTATTCCAAAGAAGAGAATTGATTCCCCTCAATCCATCTTCCATGCATTCCAGGTGTACTGATAAACTTAAATCTGAACAGGCTCGAAATGCATAACCCAAACGCATGACATCCATCAGCCGTATGACGGCTGATTTCCGGTCGCCCTTGATCCAGTCCCGAAACGCCAGAAATTTTAATCCCCGCGCATGGGAGCGTACCGCCAGGGAGTCGATCGGAAAAAAAGGCCAAAATCCGATATTCTCGCCGGGGGAGGGTATGATCGGCCCCAAAGCCAGCGCTTGATGGAGCCGATCGGCAAAATCTTCTAGACCGTCGACCGTCGAACGAAATCGCTCCTGCGCGCCGTTTACCACTGCATATCCACAATCGCCATTGAAAGGCAAGGAGGAAAGCGCAAGGGACAAATCGTCGGGAGTTATATCGGCTGCCTTTCGCTTACGCGGTTCGGGGAAAAGTTGCTGGTACGCTTCCAGATTTCCCGGCCCGTATTTTTCCCACACAACCTGATTGAGTATTTTCATCATTTGCGGAAACTGGTTCCGCAGCCGCTCGTCCGCTTTTTTCTGCATCCAAACGACACCGCCCGACAATAGCAACGCCAGAACGATGGTTAGTTCGATCATTCGTTTTGTTAGCGATTTCATGTGTTCAACTCCTATTTTAATCAAGGAGGCGATAGATATGCCGGCTCACCAGGAGGTTCGCCCTCCTATTCTCCCATTTTGGAGGAGAAAAATATTTATACTCTCACTCTAGCCGATGTCGATTCCGGTCGCGAGAAAGAACAAATCCTTCCAGCCTGTTTTTACGAAGACGAAGGTCACGGCCAAGACGAACAGAAACAACCGTCCCACATACAATTGACGATACCACGTCCCTCGCGTCAACAATTCCCGATCCGTCGCTGTTCTCCATCCCGCCAGGGCAAAACCGGCAAACAAGAACAGAGAAACCTTAAGAAATCCCTCGAAATCGAACGAGGTGTCGTTCAAATTCAATTCACCGCTGTATTCGGAAAACCATATTGACAGACTATTGACCGAATAAAAAACAAGCACGAGCGAAATCGCACAGGCGATAATGCTTTCGAAAAACGCGTACAGTGTGTTGCGAATCGCATGGGTTACGAACGCCCCACACACGAAGGGGATCAATCCAAAGAGCAGGGTAGAAAACAGGATCGTAAATGGGCGGATTTTCAGATGGTGAGTGATCGGATTATTCGTTTGAAATAATAAATACAACACAACACATAAAACCGGAATCAAGGCCAGGCATAAGCCGCATAGCCATCGCACCCAATACAGTTCGCCCAAACGAATCGGTTGATAAAAAAGCACATTCTTTAAACCGTGCTTTTCTTCATTCGAATACGTGCTAGCGCCAATCGCGATGGAAACCACTGCGCAAATGGAAGAGACCAGAATGACAAGTCTCATCAAGTTACTTTCGTTAATCAGAATCATGCGAAAACAAGCCAAAATGAGAACGCCATAGGTCAACCATTGGCACAATCGATTCTGGGAGAAATATATGTGTGATAAATAATCGAAGCGCGAACGCGGCATCCAAAACAGTTTCTGTCTGAAGATCGCGTATCCATAGACGATCAGGATAGGTGGCGCGATAAAGAAAAAATACAAGACGGTATTCAACTCTTGATATTTCCCCAAGAAAATTGCTTTTAATGCCTCTTGAAAAATCTCCCAAAGAAAAAGGAGGAAAACACTAAGAACCACAACAGCCAATATGCCGATCAATACCACTGAAATGGTTTGCTTGAGGTATCGCGATAGAGGCAACCCCAATCCATAAGTGTAGAGACTGACGATCAGGAGTGAAAAAGTAAATACCAGACCCGACGAACTCATGAAACTCTTGCTGGTGGAATAAAACTGCATACACCAAGCCACCTGACAGAGCCATAAAACCAGCAAAACACCGATCCCCGCCATTGTTTTCTCGGTAAATATCCGCCGGGAGGAAACAGGAAGCCTTTGCAGAAAACACAGGTTGCCTCCCATGCGTTCTTCCGCGAACCAATATCCCGCCGCCACCAGCGCGACCAGGACGCCGATCGCCATCTGAACCTGGGGAAACCAGTCGTCCAGATTACCCAACCGGCAATCCATCATTAAAGCGATGGGTGGATAACCGACCATAATCGCCGCCTGGACGATCAAAGCCGCGACGGTCAGTTTCAGCAGGAGAGCGAAATCCTTGCGAAAAATTGGATAGTGTATATTTTTCATGATCCCACCAAATCGACGAAAATGTCTTCCAGGCTCATTTCTTCCACGATGATGTTTTCCGCGCCGGTCGCCTGAATCAGATCGTTGGGCGTTTTATCCGGAACGAACTCGGCACAGGTTACCACCGCTTCACGGCCGTTTGCTTTCACACTGAGGATATCTTTGGCTTTTATAATGGGTGGAACATCGTCTTTGAAAATTAACCGGGCGCGTTTCATCCGCTGGTGGAGTTCGTCCAACCGCGAGGTCAGTTCCAACTTGCCCTCGCGGATGAATGCCACGTGATCCAACAATCCTGAAAACTCGTTGAGTAGATGGGAAGAGACCAGGATCGTCTTTCCCTGTTCCTGATAGTGGGAAAGGATGGTTTCAATGAAGTTGCGGCGCGCCGCCGGATCGAGTCCGCCAGTTGGCTCGTCGAGTACAAGCACGTCCGGTTCGAACGATAAAGCCAGCAGTAACGCCAACTTGGCCCGCATGCCTTTGGAGAGCGCACCCACTTTCTGGTCTTTTTCCAACTTGAAATCGCAGCGCAGGCTTTCGCCCATTTTCCAATTCCAGGTCTTATGATAGGCAGCCACCAGGTTAATCAGGTTTTCCACTGTCATCCATTCGTAATATCCATAGACCTCTGGCACATAACCTACACGTTGGCGGATTGCCACACTTTTCTTCAACGAATCCATCCCCATCACAAACGTTTCGCCACGGGTGGGAGGCAGGAGTCCCATGAGCATGTGGATCGTAGTCGATTTTCCGGCTCCATTGGGGCCGAGTAATCCGAAAACAGATCCCTTGGGAACCTCCAGGTTCAAATCGCGAACCGCCCATTGCTTACCGAATTGACGGCTCAAACCATGCGTCTTAATCACCGCTTCACTCATCGCTTTCCTCCTTCGCCCCCTGGGGATCGTTTTGCCCATCGTTACGCCGTTCGTCCGTACGGGTGAGTTTTCCAAAACTCTCGCGTACCAACTCGACAACCCGTTCGAGATCGATCTGATAGTGATGGGCTTCCAGCGTCAATTCGTCCGCCATGCGCTGAAGAATCTTCAGGCGTTCCCTGCGTTCCAGTCCCGGACCGTCGTCGGTCACGAAACACCCAGCA
>CAZFOX010000281.1:0-2438 GCA_964520565.1 uncultured bacterium
CCAATTGTGGAAACAAAAATCAAACCTTCAGGAGAGTAACATCTCCTGGAATTCTCTGGGCTTCAATTGGTTGTCCGGTCTTTTTTATCCCCGATTACTTTGATCTCATCGAGTCGGCATTCCAGCGTTTTGTTTTCTTCCAGACGGACAGTAACAGAGTTTTTTACATAGTGAAACTCGGAGATAACTCCAACGCCCTCCGATGTTTCTACCTGGGTACCCATATAGGGAAACTCCCGCCGGGCGCGGAGATAGTCTTCCACTTCATATGAGAGGCAACACATCAACCGTCCACAGAGGCCGGAAATTTTGGTGGGATTGAGAGCTAGATTCTGTTCTTTGGCCATCCGGATAGTAATCGGATCGAATTTCTGCAAAAAACGGGAGCAACACAGTTCCTGACCGCAAATACCGTATCCCCCGATTTTCCGGGAACGATCGCGTACGCCGATCTGCCTCATTTCGATGCGCGTACGGTAAACCGCCGCCAGGTCTTTCACCAATTCGCGGAAATCGATCCGGTTTTCCGCTGTAAAAAAGAAGCGCATCTTTTTCCCATCCAACGAACGCTCCACAGCGGATAAAGCCATTGGAAGGTCTCTTTCACGGATTTTATTCAGGGCAAAACAATATGCTTCCCGTTCCATGGACCGGTTTTTTTGGACTGTATCCAAATCTTCCGGATTGGCTTCTCGGAGGATAAAAATCTCTTCTTCGGGCGGCATTTCACCTTCCCAAACGTATGGATCGGTTTTCACCTTCGCCAATTCGGAATCGCCTTCCACTTCCACAATGCAATATTGCCGAACGTGCAGGTCAAACGGTTCTTCCCGAAATCGTGCAATGGTCCGGTGATCGCGAATTTTTACATCGATTACATTCATAACGGATTATCCACCTGGCCGTTGTAACTCTTGCTTTCATCGCTGGAATCAAAAACCGTATCCTTTTTCCGACGATTCGGTTTACGGTCTCCATTTATTCTGGAGCCTATCCAGAGAATCCTTCCGAAATAGAAGGGATATAGGCGGCCAAAACAGAATACTTTGAGAATAGCCGTACTGTCAACGTTCGGTCGAGTGTTCCGATTATTCTCTGGATGTTCGCCTATCGACTGCTATAATCCATTCTTTGATTGAAGAGAACGGAACAGACGCATATGAAATCGGATAAATCCAAATCCTTGAAAGAACTTTCCCTTCGTTCCAACGAACGGCTTTTAAAATATCATCTTACGTCGCTGGGCTGTCCCAAAAACCTCGTGGAAAGCGAGGAAATGATGGCCCAACTAGCCATTTCCGGCATGGTGTTGGTTCACGATCCGCAAGAGGCGGATTTATTGGTGGTCAATACCTGTGGATTTATCGTTCCCGCCAAGGAAGAATCGGTCGATGTGATTTTGGAATTATGCCGCCTGCGGCGTAAGAATCCCTGGCAGCGCCTGGTTGTGGTTGGCTGTCTTGTTCAGCGTTACCGCCAGGAACTTCAGGAAGAATTACCCGAAGTGGATGCGTTTATTGGGGTGGAGGATAAAGACACTTTTCTCCAATTAGCCTGGGAATCGCTAGGTCGGCAACCAGTTTCTTCTGTGATACCGCACACCGAATTCAAGCCAAGACTACTAACTACGCCACCTCACATGGCTTACGTTCGAATCTCCGATGGTTGTTTCCATAAATGCAGTTTTTGTGCGATTCCCAAAATCCGAGGCCCTCTGCGTTCCCGGCCTTTGGAGGAAATCGTGGCGGAGGTCAAATCGCTGGCCGCTGGAGGAGTTAAAGAAATAGTAATCGTCTCCCAGGATACTACTTCCTATGGTATCGATCTCTATAATAAACTGGCGTTGACCGATCTGCTGATCAAACTGGAGGAAATCGAAGGCGTTGAATGGATTCGATTGATGTACCTTTATCCCCATTTGATCAATCGCCAATTGATCCAGTATTTTTCCCGGAGCCAAAAGCTAGTGTCGTATGTCGATTTACCCATCCAGCATGGCGATCCGGAAATCTTAAAGTTAATGAACCGGGGCGCTACGGATATTCACATTCGGCGGGCTGTGGAAAATTTGCGCGCCATCCGGCCGGATATGACCCTGCGATCCACCGTCATTGTCGGATTTCCCGGCGAAAAACAACGGCACTTCGAAAATATGATGCGTCTTCTCGAAGACCTGGATTTTGACCGGCTGGGAGTTTTTAAGTACTCGAAAGAAGACGGTACCCCAGCCGAGAATCTTCCCAACCACGTTTCCGATCGCATCAAGGACAAGCGCTTCCAGATCGTATTCGACTGGTCGATGGAAAAAGCCCGTGAACGCAACATCCGTTTTGTCGGGGAGATTCTGACTGTGTTAATCGACAGTAAAGATCCTCGTGGAGATGGTTATTGGGGGCGTTATTCAGGACAAGCTCCGGATGTGGACGGCCAAGTTTACG
>CAZFOX010000281.1:2448-6790 GCA_964520565.1 uncultured bacterium
GTTCGTATCACCGAAACCGATGAAGAAAACCTGATGGGTTATATCAACACGGATATCCAGATTGCGACTGCCTGATGAAAAAAGCCCCTCCTTTTACGCCGCCGCCTCCTTCACTCTGGAACGCCGGGTGGAGTCAACAAGCTTCCTATTTTATCGCTACAACTTTTTGGACAGGCCATTTACCTGCTTCGGGAACCTGGGGAGCGCTGGTCGCCTGGGTGCTGCACGCATTTCTTTTTCCCGAAGCTCTCACGTTAACCCATTGGCCTGTTGCTCTGGCGATTATGGCGGGTGTGATCGTTATAGGAATCATTACGGCCGGACAGGTGGAACGTTTGACGGGCCGGAAAGACGATTCGAGGGTGACCGTAGACGAAGTGGCGGGTTATTTTCTAGCGGTTTTATTCGTTCCGGCAGGATGGAAATATACCGTCCCCGCTCTAATTTTGGCAAGGGTATTCGACGTGCTGAAACCTCCTCCGGCGAATGCGTTACAGGATTTGCATGGAGGAATCGGGATTATGATCGACGACCTGATCGCCAGTGCATACGCAGTGGTTATCATGCATGGGGGACTTTATTTCCTGGGGGTCTATGGATAGGTCTTGGCTATGGGGATAGCCGAGATATAATAGTTTTCTCTGCAGGACAAACCAGTCAATCATTGCGCTGGTGGCTCAATTGGATAGAGCATCTGACTACGGATCAGAAGGTTACAGGTTCGAATCCTGTCCAGCGCATATTGATTTTACTTGAGTTGCGAAACCTCTTCTTCTTTGGGATAATCCATAAACGTTTCGAAATATTTTTTCTTACTGGCCGAACCTCAAAAGGTCTTTTAAGAATCAGTGTCCAAATATTCAGAGAGGTTCTCAAAAAGATTGTGCATCGATTTTCCTGTTTCGTCTTCAAAAAAGCCAAGTTTTTCCGAATTCTTTGAAACGCGAATCGGAATGTTATTTTGAAAACCGCTCTGGAAGTGTTGCACTCGATCTTCGATTCGAATATTGGATTTCACATTCTGCGGCGAATATTCCAGGTGAAGTAGAAAACAAATGCTTCATTGAGACAAAACAGCCTGACAGCTACGCCGTAAATATTCTTCGAATTCCCAATTCCCGCTTTGTCCCGTTTGTCGTGTTATCGCAAGGTTCAGGCTTGGAACAAAAGCAATGTATTGTCCTCCCGATCCCGGCTTGGCGCGCGCGTCGAGTGGGATGCCTTTGCCGCTGCGGCCATCTTCGCCTGTCAGGCGAGCGGGAAGTTCCCAACCATGCGAGAATATTTGTGGATTGAGTTTCCAACGCAATTCCGGGCTTGTGACGTTGCTTGTGGGAGCGGCCGTTTCATCGATGAACCATTTCGGTATGACTTGCGTTTCGCCCCAGCGCCCTTCCTGAAGCATACAATACGCGATGCGCGCCAGATCGCGTGCGGGCATTCCGAGACCGTGCGATGGATGGCGTCCAATCTTCTCGCCGCCGTCGTAATATTGGAACCACCAATGCTCGATGCCAAGCGGTTGAAACAATGCCTCGATGGCAAATCGATCGTATGGCTTGCCCGTAACCGTTTCGCACACCAGCGACGCATGGGTGAGAGCGTGTGTCGAGTATCCACATCCTGTTCCTGGGTCGAAAGCCAATTTGGTAGTGAATTCGTCTCCACTCAAGCCGAGTATATATTCCCATGAACCATCGTTGGGAGCGCCGGTCGCTTCGGGGCAAATGCCGGAAGTGTGATTGAGCAATTGTTTCACTGTAATTTGAGTCTTGCGCGGATCGCTGAGCGGCTGTGCCCAAGGGATAAAGTCAAAAGCGTGGTCATCGAACGTCATTTTACGCGGCGTCATCCCCTGCCGGCTTTGCTCCGATGCAATGGCAAGCACCGTTGCACAAATCGCTTTGGATACCGACGCGACGCGGCGTGAATCGGTGATGGAACTGTTTTCGCGTTCCACTTCCAAAACGATGTATCCATTGCGAATGACGACAGCGGCGAAAGGTCTGTCGTCGGATTTCAAAAGCCATTCTTCAATTTCATCCAATTTAGCGGGATCCATACCCGCCAGGTTTATAATCTCATCCGGATTCGTGAGTTTTCGCCACCCGCCCTGCGATTCGGGAGGAGGAAAATATACGTGGTTGTCTCCGGCGATTGCATCCATGAAAAAAATGGGATCAATAATGAAAATCAAAAATCCTACAATAGCACAAGTAATTCTGTTCATGACGATCTTTCCCCATTCAGGGCTTGTAATGGAATGTTTCTCTTTCAATATCTTTAGTGAGTAATTCACTTTAATTTTTTAAGCGATGTTCCATAACCAGCCGACACTCCGTGTTCGACTTTATTGGATTCGTCACCCTGCACGTCGATTGAGCTGATGATTTTTCCTGGGAAAATTAACGACGAAATGCCTCCTGTTCACCGTTAGCTATTCTATCACATCGAATTGTCCCTTGAGCCGTATATCCTGTGACGAGTGTCCGACCAGTACCTCAAAAGCGCCCGGTTCGACTTTCCATTCCCAATGTCTGTCCAAAAGACAGAGGTCTTCGGATGTCAGCCGAAATGCGACTTTCTTCTTCTCGCCAGGTCTCAAGGTTACTTTTTCAAATCCCTTCAACTCTTTTACCGGCGTCGATACGCTGCTCAAGACGTCGTTGATGTAGAGCTGAACGACCTCTTTTCCCGCTCGATCGCCAACGTTTTTGACATCCAAAGAAACAGTAACTTCACCGGCGGGTTTGATTGTTGTGGGGTGAATCTGCAGGTTGCTATACTCGTAACTCGTGTAACTTAATCCATAGCCGAATTCATAGAGCGGCTTTTCCGTCATGTTGACGTACTTTTTGCCTTCTTTTGAAGGCATGTGATTGTAATAAACGGGAAGCTGCCCAACGTGATACGGAACCGTGACCGGCAGGCGTCCGCTTGGATTGCAGTCGCCGAACAATACATCGGCTACCGCGTTTCCCCCCTGTTCGCCGCACATCCACGCTTCGATGATGGCGGGAATGTTCTCCGACATCCAGCGGATCGACAGGGGTCTGCCGTTGATCAGGACTGCGACGGTCGGCGTTCCGGTGGCCTGGACTGCTTCAATCAGATCCTGCTGAAGGCCGGTCAGGTCCAAGTCTCCAACGTCTCGGCCTTCCCCGTTGGTACCGTAGCCATCTTCGCCGACGACAACGATGGCGATATCGGTGTTCCGGGCGGCTATTTCCGCTTCGGCAATCTCATTCAATTTATTTCCAATAATCTCACATCCCTTGATGTAGGTTACTTTCGTTTCCGGAGGTACTTTATTTCGGATACCGTCTACCACAGAAACGATTTTCTGAGGAATGTTGTGAGGGATGTAATCGCCCAGCTGATTTTTTCCTGCATCGGCGTTCGGGCCGATCACCGCGATGGAAGATACGTTCTTATTCAGCGGGAGGAGATTGCCTTCATTTTTCAGGAGAACGATCCCCTCTCGCGCAACATCCAACGCGAGTTCCTGATGTTCCCGGCAATGAACAGTCTTTACCGCATCCTCAACGTCAACATAGGGATTTTCAAACAGACCTAAACGGAATTTCAGTTTCAGAATATGGCGAACGGCTTCGTCGATCGTCTGCATGGAGACGGCGCCTTCCATGACACTTTCAACCAGCGGTCCTAGATATGCATCTTCAAACGAGATTCCCACATCGACGCCGGCATTCGCGGCGATCTGGCCCGCTTCTTTTTGCGTGTCGACGATACGCTCGTCAATCACAGTACTGATTCCTCTTCCCTCGCTCAACACGATGCCGTCAAATCCCAATTCTTCCCGGAGAACTTGTTTCAGCAAAAACGGCGAACTGTGCGCGGCGATGCCGTCGATGGCGGGATACGTCGCCATGACGGCCAGAGCGCCGCATTTCTTGATTCCCCTCACCCAGGGAGGCAGAAAGACTTCGCGCAGCATTCGTTCCGACGCCCTTAAAGCACCTCGCTCAAAGCCGCTCTCTGGTTCACTCTGCCCCGGATAGTGACAAAGGGCCGCCACGACCTTATCTTTCCCGGAGACGTCGTATCCCTGCAAACTGGTTACGATGGCTTCGGCGATGCGCGAACAGAAGTAGGGATCCTCGCTGTAGCCCTCTTCGTTCCGACCCATGCGCGGGTCTCGATTCGGTTCTACGACCAGCGTGCAGAGTACGTGAATGCCTGTGGTGCGCGCTTCTTTCGCCGCCGCCGAATAGATTTTTCGCACCAAATCCATATCCCAGGCGGCCCCAATGGCTAGTCCTTCGGGAAATATCGTACCCCCGGCACACATCAAACCATGCGTTCCCTCTTCGATTTGAAG
>CAZFOX010000282.1:0-6732 GCA_964520565.1 uncultured bacterium
TAGGCGTCGTCCGTGGGAACGTCGCGCCATCCGAGCCATTCCTGGCCTTCGGCTTGGATTGTGGACTTTACCAGTCTTTCGCACCAGGAACGTTGTTCGAGATCGTCGGGAAAAAATAACAGGCCGGCACTGTAATCTCCTTCCGGGGGGAGATCGAATGGCAAAGAAGCGGTGACTTTACGGAAAAAACGGTCGGGAATTTGAAAAATGATACCCGCTCCGTCGCCGGTTTCCGGATCGCAGCCACAAGCGCCGCGATGGGCCAGATTGACCAGAACCTGGAGGGCGTTTTGAA
The DNA here is from genome assembly GCA_964520565.1 of uncultured bacterium. GTDB lineage: Bacteria > Hinthialibacterota > Hinthialibacteria > Hinthialibacterales > Hinthialibacteraceae > CAZFOX01. The sequence continues at coordinate 296 of CAZFOX010000282.1, forward strand.
CCAGCTCGTGCGATTTTTCCCCCTTTATATTGGCAATAAATCCGACGCCGCAGCTGTCGTGCTCGTAAGAGGGATCGTAAAGCCCCTGGGCTTGTTGTCTGAATCCTGTTTTCATCGGAACCGCCTTTTTTATTCATCACAGGTGCACGTAACCTGGATCGTTCTTGATATTGAATTGTATTACGGAGTCGAATGTACTTCTACGTGGAAGAGGCGCTATCGTTTGTTAATTATAGTGGGGCAGCGCCCGTCCGTTTTATGGATGGGGCCGATTTTTTGCACATGAGCCGGTGTCTTGAGGTTAAAATGGTTGACATAATGGGTTGCCTACCCAATAAATGGAAAAATATTTCCATTAAAATCCACCCTGAATGTCTCTTTTCTTGACCATTATATCCTGGAAAAACAAAACGTCTAGCCTTTAGAGGCTGATTTTTCCCAGTAAAAAGTAAAAAAAGATCTCTAATAAAAGGTAGAACCGGTATGAGAATATCCGATAACATAAGATGGAATGTCTTCCTATATAGATAGATGTTCGAATATCTATCCCTCCCAAGATTCAATAATAATATAAAAACATTTCTTCTCTGCAATGCTTTAGGGGTTTTGAAAGGAGGGAAATGGTTCAAGGATTCTTATAATTACGTTCTAATTCGCGTGTCGAAAAAAGCTGGAAAAGATTGGCTTTTTCGAAAGAGGAACGATGAATTCATGTACCTACTTTTGAGAACCGCTCTATAAGTAATTGTTTATGTAAATCTTGCAGCGTTTGTTTGATTTGACTGCTTGTCGTTCGATAATCCGAACGAAGTGGAAGAAAAGGCTGCCCGAATGCGATTCGGACGATGTTCCGGCGGGGCATAGCAGTATTGGCGGGAAGCACTTTATCTCCTCCTTCAATCGCTACAGGCAGAATGGGGATATGCAAATTCTGGGCAAGAATCCCGATGCCGTCGTGGAAGTCGCCCCAGTTTCCATCTCGCGTTCGGGCTCCTTCGGGGAAGAAAAGGATGCTCCACCCTTTATCGGCCAGTTCTCCGGCGTATGCCATACTGCGGCGGTACGCCGTCGTTTGGGGAAAGGGGAATATATTGAAGAGAATCGTGGCAATCTGCCAGGCGGCCCATTTTCCCATTCGAATCCGAAAGGATTGGCCTTCGGTGTCGAAATATTCTTTCCAGGCTGCCGGAGCGATGTGATCGCCGATTCGCATGGGAAGCAAGGAGGCGATCAATGGAGTATCGACGTGACTGGTATGGTTGGAGACAATCAACAAAGGGCCTTCCAGGTTTTGAACGTTCTCCAGTCCCAGGCAGCGAATATCGCAAAAGAGGCGAAGGAGTATCCGCATGACGCTGTGGTTGAATCCCCATCGGATAAAACGGCAGAGCGGGGATAGAGTCCAGCGGCGGAAGGGGAGGGGATGAACCGGCCCGATTCGCTGAGCGATCAGGCGTTCTAAATCCCGGATCGTGGTTTCTGCGGCGATGGATTCGTCGTCGATATCCAACCGGAATTCTTCCTCTAAGCGGGATAGGAGTTCCACTCGTCCGATGGAACTCAATCCCAGGTTTTTCCCCAGCTGCGCGTCGGGTTGCAACGATTCGAGGGGAATGCCGATGATTTCGCAAAGAATCTTCTGAAAGAGTGACCCTTCGGCGGATGGGCCGGTTATGGTGGAGGATTCGGAAAGTGAGAGGCGATTTCGCACCTCCCCTTTTTTAATTTTCAGGGTTGTGGTTTTGGGAAATTCATCCAGGGGCCAGCGGCTCCAGGATTGAATGCGCTCTTCGGGAGGGAGTTGCAGGTTTGCCTCGGCGACGACTGTATGAAGATCGGTGTCTGGATTGGCTGGGAGCAGAACGGCATGGACGATTTCTTCATGCGCACCCACCCCAATCACACAGGATTCCTTCACGCCGGGGACTTTGTCGAGAATCCGTTCGATGTCTTCGGGGTATACATTGATGCCATCGGATGTCACGATGATGTCTTTTTTCCGGCTGCGAATGTAGAGAAAACCGTCCGGATCGAATTCTCCGACATCGCCGGTTTTGAACCAGCCGTTTTCGAACACTTCGCCGGTAGCCACTGGATTCTTGTAATACCCCGAAAAGACATTCGGTCCTTGGGCCAGGATTTCCCGGTCGCCGCTTAGCCGTAAAGTCACGTTTCTCAATGGTTTGCCGACTGAACCCAGCCGTGGTTCTCCCGGACGGGTGGCGGTGAGTACGGGGCTGGTTTCCGTAAGTCCATATCCCTGAATGAGCTCGAACCCCAGCGATTTCCAGAATATTTCCACATCTGGGGGTAATGAAGATCCACCGGATACGAATAATTCGAATTGGGGATTGATGCGCCTATGAATGGGGTAGAAATAGGCACGGCGCAGCCAGCGGGGAAGATGGGGCATAAAGCGCAAGCCCGTTTGTAAGTAACCACCAAGGTGTTTTTCCTGGAGCGTGTTTTCGATTCGCTGTTTGAGAAGCGCCAACAGGCGGGGAACCAGGATCATGACCGTGATTGAATCGCGTTGAAAGGCTTCGAATAATGCCGAAGGTTTCAGCGCATACAGATAGAGAATCGATCCTTCACCCGCCAAGGGCGCCCAGAAACCGGCGGTCTGTTCGAGAACGTGGCTGAGGGGAAGGACAGAAAGCAGCCGGTAGGTGCCGTCGACGGGGATGATATCCAGAATATCGAGCAGGTTACTGAGGATGTTTTCCTGGGTGAGAACAACCCCTTTGGGATTTCCCGTGGTTCCCGATGTGTAAACGATCTCCAAAGCGTCCTGGGGACGAACCGGACTGAAGGAATCGGAATCCGAAGCGTCATTCAGTATTTCGAACAGGTCTTCCATGAAGACGGTCGGTATAGGAAGACCGGGATCGTGGCGGTTATGGCTGCGGAATAAGATACGGGCTTCGGTTTCTTTTCCGACGCGCACTACAAACTCGGGCGTATTGCGGGCGTCCAGGGGAACCAGGACGACGCCGGAGAGAGCGCAGGCGCAAAAGAGAACTCCCCATTCAGGACGGTTGGGTGCCCAGACCAGGATACGGTCGCCCTTGGTTATCCCTTTATCCTGGAGATAGGCGGCGCAACGAAGCGAGAGTTGAAAGAGTTTCCGATAGGAATAATGCTGGATCCGAAATCCATTGAAGTAGCTGAGTGCCCTGTTATCGCCCCAATTCGGAAAAGAACGAACGACATCGGCGAGTGTGGAAAAAGAAATGGATGATAGAGTGACATTCATGGCATTGCATGATAGCCGAAAGGAATGCCTTTATGCAATCGATCCATGAAAAATGGACACGGTTATACCATCCGGTCAACGATACGACCTAAATTGATTTCTTGATCGGCCAGCTGGTATTCCTGGGATACCCGGTCGATATGCATATCGAAGAGTAGCGGTTGAATATAGCGAGGCGTCGGCTCCGGTTGATCGCGAAATGCTTGGAAGGGTTTCCGGTTTGGGCGGTTGTGTCTTTCTCGTTTGGGAGGCGTTTCGTTTCCGGGGATGATGGGGTTGTATTCGATAACGCCAGGGGCAGGGCGAATCGAAGTTAGAAGGTGTTCCTCCATCGATCGCTGCAAACAGCGGGCGAAAATATCGTTTCGAGCCGTTTGATCGGCTCGGCCGGTTCGGGTGCACTGCTTGACCATCTCTTCGGCAGCGGCAGCGTCACCCAGCAGGTTGACGGGTAACATGATCGCACCTCGTTAGGCCGTCCTTTCATTCTCGAATCCACTTTCCTAAGAATCTATGCAGAAATTCATGCCGTTTTCTATTCTATATTATATCACATCCTGGATATCCTGTAATCGAAATGGATATGTGATATATATATCTTATTGTTTGACAAGATGTTACATTCACTCATTCTCTTCTGGATTCTCTATGAGAATATACGGATTATCGGCTATCCAGTAACTGTTCGATCATGGATTTTCGAATGAGGCCTTTGGGATGAAAGATGGCCAAGCGGCGGCATAGATTGCGCAGTTCACGGATGTTGCCAGGGAAGGGATGATCGTTTATGAATCGTAAAGCATCTGCCGTAAACCGGTTCGAGCTATCTTCCCGGAAGAAATGGGCAAGGAGCAAGGGAATATCCTCTTTGCGATCCCTTAGGGGGGGACAATGTAAGTGGAGGATATTCAACCTGTCATACAGGTCGGGAAGGAATGTTCCCGATTGGGAATCCCGGGCCAGATTCCGATTCGTGGCGGCAACGATCCGGGTGTGAACATGGATGGAAGTGGCACATCCCATACGAGTGATGGTTCTCTCTTCCAGAAACCGTAGTAGCCTGCCTTGGATCTCCAAAGGAAGAATGCCGATTTCATCCAGGAACACGGTTCCATTCTGGGCGGATTCCAAATATCCGATCCGGCGTTGATCCGCCCCGGTGAAAGCTCCCCGTTCGTGGCCGAAAAGCGCCGATTCCACGGTGGCGGGGTGAAGCGAAGCGCAATCCACTACGACCATATGGGCTTTTCGGGTGGGACCCAGGTGGTGGATGGCTCTGGCCAGTAGTTCCTTGCCGGTTCCCCGTTCGCCGGTTATAAGAATCGTATCCCAATGAGGAGCAGCGGCTTGCATCCAACTTGCCAATTCCTGCATAACCGTACTTTGGCCGATGATACCCATTTCGGTAAGATCGTATTTCATGATTGCCTCCCTTTCGATCGGATCGTTTCAGGGAAGCAGGATAGCCGGGGACGCGACTCCTTTTCATCCCCCAACCGTTACTATTTTGACTCCTTTTCGACTCTTTTTAAGTTTATAGATTTAGTAAACTTTATTGGTGTGGTATCAGAGTTAGAGTGAATGGGGCGAGGGAGAAGAAACGAGTGGTCTCCCCACCGGATCGAATCTCGGCTTATCTTTCTGTTCTTGGCGAGATTGAAGAATGAAAAAATAACAAGAACAATATGGATGAAGCCGATTATTATCGGATGCTCGAAACCCTCCTTCTTCGCGCCGCTGCTCTCCATCGCGAAATTCGTGGAGCCAGCGGCGAGTTGGTGGAAACGCAGGAGAAATGAGTTGGATTGTGAAAAGAACCGATTCAGGAGAGTTTTGAATGAACGACCGATTTGTTCGATGGATTATCGTACTGGGATTTTTCCTGGTCATGCCGAATGCCGTGTGGGTGGATGAAGAAAAAGTATTATATGAAGGCGATTCGATCTACCACCATATTCGCGTATCGGAGCAGGGTGGATATCGCTATCTATCTTTCAACCGATACCGGGGCAGTCAAAGCGCGGTGAACGTGCGCGATCCGTACGAGCTGAAATTTGCTTATACCCGGGCGGCTTTTGTGATCCCCGCATTTTTAGAACGTCAGCCCGAACGGATTTGTTTTATTGGCCTGGGGGGTGGTTCGATTCCACGCGTCATGGCGAAGCACTATCCCGATGCGCGGATCGACGTGGTCGAAATCGATCCCGGCGTAGTGGACGCAGCGAAGAAGTATTTCTTTTTCACGCCCACGCCGCGAATGGAAGTGACCGTTATGGATGGCCGGAATTTTCTGCGCCGCACCCGGAACCGTTACGATTTGATTTTTCTCGACGCTTACGACGACCGTGCGATTCCATTCCATCTGACCACCCGGGAGTTTCTGGATATCGTCAAGGGAAAATTGACACCGGAGGGTGTGGCGGTTTCCAATGTCTGGGGGCCGCGTACGGATCAGTTTTATCTTTCTGAACTCAAGACCTACCAGCAGGTTTTCTCCCACGTTTATTTAATCGATGCGGTATCGTCCAATAATTATCTTTTCGTCGCCGAATTGAAGAACGCCGGCATGACTCTGCCGCGGTTAATGGAACGGACGGCTTCCCTGCAGTCATTCTTTCAATTTGATTTTTCACTCGCTCACTTTGCGGAAACCTTTGAGGATATGACGGGGAAACCGGTCGATGCCGATATCTTGCAGGACGACTTTGCGCCGGTCGAGATGCTGCGTTCCCGGAAGGGAGTCTCACCATGATTCCCTGTATAGTATTTCTTTCCGGCGCGGTGGTGATGTCGTTCGAGATGCTGGGCAGCCGTATTCTGGCGCCGCATTTCGGCAATGACATTTTCGTTTGGGGAAGTCTGATCGGTGTGTTTCTCAGTGGGCTGACGGCTGGGTACTGGGGCGGGGGAAAGATAGCGGACCGGATGACCGATCTGCGTTGTTTCGCTCTGCTATTGGCCATTCCGGGGCTCAATTTTTGCCTGTTGCCGTTATATTGTGATCCGGTCAATTTATGGATATTTGACCGGCAATTCGGAATGCGTGCCGAACCTCTTCTCGCTTCCTTCCTTCTGTTTTTCCCTCCAACCGTCTTTTTGGGTGCGGTGAGTCCTTACGCGGTCAAACTGAAGGTCAGAAACCTCCACTGGCTGGGAACGGGGGTGGGAAATCTGTACGCCC
>CAZFOX010000283.1:0-6706 GCA_964520565.1 uncultured bacterium
AATCGTTTGACGGTCATGACGTTATTCTCCCATCCATCCTCGTGAGGGAGGCCGGATCGCCGTCACCGAATCGACTTCCCCAGTTCGCAGCCACCAGCCGATCAGGCATACGGCGGCGGTCAACGCGCCGGTGATGGAAGCGCCTTCGGTCAGGTAGTCGAAGAAGAAGGTTCCTTCTCTTGTCGAAACGGGAAAGGGGAAAAGCAGATATCCGGCGGTGAAGAGGATGCAGTAGGCGATAACCGATACGGCAATATGGATCAGTGTCAGTTGAATCCAGATTCCTTCCGGATTGATTTGGGATCCCGCTCCTCCAAATCCGGTTCGGACGACGTAATCCCTGCGAAAACGAATCGGGTAGCTGGTAATGAGTCCACTTACGGCGGCAGCCAGCAGGAGAAAAAATAGAACGGAAAAGTAGGTTTGTTCTTTTTGCCATTGTTCGAGACTGGCTGTAAAGGCTTGGTATTGCTTTCGGTCCCAGACGACCTGGGTGACGCCGGTCACATTGCCAATATCTTCGGCCAGTATGGGGATACGCTGAATGGGATCGGCCTGAATCTCCGAAGTGGCGTACAGGATGGAAATCATGTGGGTTTTCCAAAGTCGATTCCAATCTTCTTCATACTCGCGGGGGCCGGTATAGGGGATGACAGGTTGTTGGATACCGGCCTGAGAGATATCGGGGTAGGAAGCAACCGTGCTTTCGATCTCATCCAGGAGTGTCTCATCCAGGTTGGGTTCTAATTTTGCGGCATAGAGAATGGGAAATAAATTCCGTTCGATAGAATCCTTTTTGATCTGGAAATAGATCTGGCTTAAGGCGCGAAGGGTTACGCAAAACGATATGATGACGATCAAGGCTATATAAAAAAGAGACTTGGGATTTTTCACAGTGATTGTAACCTAACTCTGTCCTCGTTCTGATATTCCAATCGGAAGTTAATAGATTGCACGAGGGAGGCGGATGTAATAACGCGATTTCACGCTTTTTGTATCAAACCCCTCCGGTTCAACATTATATGGGGGATGGGGACGGCTGTAAACAATCTGAAGGATTATTCACTGAATTCCTGTATCGCCGTCCGGATGGTATCCGGGTCATCGAGGATCGAGCGAACGAGGCTGTTTTGCCAGGGATGCGAGCGTGTTGGATCGGTTGGGCCGAAGAGGGAGACGTTTGGAACGTTCAATGCTCCTGCTATCTGCAAGGGACCGGTGTCGCCCCCCACGCAGACACGCGCCAGCCGAACCATCTCAACGAGTTCCAGAATATCGGTGCGGGGCGCCAAGCGAATCCGATTGCGGCAAGCGGAAGGGATCAACCGTTCGGCTTTTTCTTCTTCTCCAGGTCCACAACCCAGTAAAACCGTCCGCCCATCGTGGGCGAGGCTTTCGGCCAGAGCGGTGAAACACTCACCTGGCCATTCTTTCTCTCTCCCCCCGCAGAACGGGAAAAGCAGATCGTACTCCTTTTCCCGCAGGTTGTTGGAATGCAGCCAGGCGAGGATTCGCTGACGGGAGGGAGGATCGATGGGGAGGGCAAACTGCGGTTCGGTTTCTTCAATACCAAGAAATGAGGCCAGGTGAAGATTCCGGAGGACGATATGTTGCATGGACGGCGGGTATTCGGCTCGGTGGTTATTAAGCCAGGGGCTTAATTCTTTGGCTTCTTCCATTCCATGACCGATCCGCAGGCGGGCGCCGGTCAGAAAAGCCAGCATGGCGCTTTTTGTGTTGCTCTGAACGTCGATGGTGACATCGAATTTCCGCATGCGCAGATGGCGGAACAAACGCAGGCCTTCTTTCCATTGGGTTGCGAAACCGGATTGTTTCCATCGCCGCCGGGGAAAGATAACGATCTCATCCAGGCCGGGCAGGTTACGGATCAGAGGGGCGAAATTATCCTGAATCGCCCAGGCGATATGAGCGTGGGGAAAGCTTTCCCGCAAGGCCAGGAATACCGGAATAGCCACAACACAGTCGCCCAGAGCGGAGAGCCGTATCATAAGAATGCGTTCGATGGATGGACGCTTTTGGTTCATAGTAATGCTTTGAAAGATGACTGATAATGCTATATTGTCGCTCGAAGCGATACTCGCGCTCAATCGCGATCGAGATCGGGTATCTGTATCTTGATCGTTTTTTCCATGCCGCCAAGGTGCGTAAGGGCTTACGGGAGGGAGCCGGTCAATCGAATGAATGGTGAAGAGCGTTGTGATTTCTTGAATCCAGATGGAAACGCGCACTCGATCATCGTTCGCGCACGGAGAAGGATTGTATCGACTATTTATTTCCACCTGCTTTCTGTGACTTTGGCGGTTCTGGCACCCCTGATTGTTACCTATCCTCTGGCTCTGCAGAGTGCAGATGCCATGTTTCATCCCGGCGATAATTTTATCACTCTGTGGACAACCGCGTGGCAGGTTCATGCGTTGACTGCTCCGGATGAAACATTCTGGAATGCCAATATTCTTCATCCCTATCCGCGAACGATGGCGCTTTCCGTACTACGTGTAATCTACATTCTCTTTGCCTGGCTGGCGCTAACACTCATGCAAAATCCCGTTTGGATGGAAAATTGGATCATTTTGGGCTCGATGATTCTATCGGGGCTGGGCATGTATTGGTTCTGCTACGCTCTGACACGCTCCCGCCTGGCGGCGCTTTTGGCAGCGATTGTATTCACCTGCAATCCGGAGCGTTTTTCGCGGATGCCGCATCCCCATCAACTCAATCCCATTTTTTTCGGTCCCGCTCTGTTAATGGCTTTCCGGTATTGGGAAAGATACCGGTGGAAATATGCGCTGGGTGCGATAGTGTGCCTATATTTGCAATTTCTAACCTCTATCTACCTCTCTTTCTTCCTCGGTATAGCCTTGCTTATAACAGCGGCAGTGGAATATCCCGCCTGGAGAGATCGAGCCAGGAATGTGGGAATCACGGCGGTTGTATGCCTGGTTCTTTGGGCGCTGGCGGCCGCTCCATTTGCCGCGCCCTATTTGATGAACCGGTTGCAGTGGGAATATTCCGACGCCACCGACTGGCTGATCGATTCATCCGCCCGTCCGGCTGATTACCTAATGGCCTGGCATCACAACCTTCTCTATGGCTGGACGGAGTCGGCATTTGCCGTTCCCCGGGCGATCGAGGGAATGATCCCGCCTAATTTTTTGTTTCCCGGTTTGATTCCATTGCTGATTTGGGGAGTGGGCAGCCTATGGATGCATTCCGAGCCGCAGCTGGATTTGCGGCGGCTATTTCGGCAAGGGACGTGGCTGGCGGTAGCGGGCATTCTGTTTTCGTTCGGGCCGTGGCTACATTGGGGGACGCGGGCGACGACGATTCCGATGCCGGCCTGGATTCTCTATGCGTTGCCGGGTGTGTCCGTCATCCGTGCACCCGCACGCTTTGCGATCCTGGCGAGTTTGGGTCTGGCTATGATTCTGGCCGCCGTTTTTACATCGCTACAGGCACGAATCAAGTGGAGACGGCGTGTTTGGGCTGTGACGTTGGCAGGTCTGGTGTTTTTGGAATGCCTGAATCACCCTTTACCGTTGCAACAGATTCCACGCGGCGAGGGGATACCCACAGTCGAGCATTGGCTGGCCAGCCGTCCAGAAAGAGTGGTGGTGTACTATCCCCTCCGCTACCACCTCGCTTATATGTATTTTTCCTGCTGGCATTGGAAGCGGCTGATCAACGGATGGTCTGGTTATTTATCAAAGGAGATGCTGGAGGACGAGCGGCGGATGAACCTTCTGCCATCGCCGGAAGCGATTGAAACCTTGCGGAGGCGCGGGGCCGAGTTGATCGTGATTTACAGCCGCTTCGATACCGATCCGCCTTTTTTGTTTCTGCAGCCGGATGAAGAGCAGGGCGTTCGTTATTACCTTGGCGAATTACGAAAAAGGCCGGATCTGTTTGAACCGGTGTATGAGAATGGAAGTGCGTCGGTTTTTCGTTTTTGGGGAGAACGGGTACAGGAAATGCAGTAAAATGACTTGAGCAGGATAATGAGGTGTTTGAGAGCGCAATGTCCGTATGAGAACTCGGAATTGGCGGTAAGGACGGGCACCCCACTTGTCAAATGCCATCTTTTTGCGTAAAAAGGGCAGGTGTAAGTCTTTATGTGAAGGTGGATTCCATGGATCTGAAACTGGACAATCAGCCGGTGGAGATTATTGAAAACGATGCCGCTCCCTTACGTCAGGTCATCGAGCGCGTTTCCAATCAATTGAAGGAACGCAACCGCGTTATCTGCGAGATTTTCGTCAATGGCCGGGCGATGGCGGGATGGGACGATCCGAAAATGGCCGCCATGACCGTCGGCCAGTGCGCCAGCATGATGCTGGTATCCGAGGAACCCCGCCGGTTGGCGATCAAGGTATTATACGACATCGCCGGATATATGTCCAAAATCAAAGAGGCGCTCGTGGAAACATCCACATTGATTCAATCCCGCAAGGAAGAAGAAGGCATGCAAAGGCTGGAACAGATCATGTCCACCTGGTCGGAACTCTACCAGGGTTTTCGCAACGCCCTGATCGTGACCGGGCTCGACTTGCGCGAAGTGACCGTCCAGAACCAGACTTTTGCCGAGATCAACGAGGAGGTTCATCAACTTCTGGAAACGATTTCGGAAGTGGTTCAGGATCAACGCTTTCTTGAACTCTCCGACATTCTCGAATACGAACTGGCGCCCAAAATGCCCTTGCTGGAGGAAGGCATCTACCGGCTGGTAAGGGAGTTGGAGAGAAATCTAAATTAATTATCGAACACGCTAATCCGATTCATCGCGTTTTAATACGGCCCACGGATAAACGATTCCACGTTTTCCTTATAAAAGATTTTCATTTTTTTATGCAATTCTTTTGACAGCGGTGGCAGATCGCTGGCCCGGACGTTGGCCTCCACCTGTTCGTGCCGGCACGCTCCCGGAATTACGACCCCGACCGCGTCGAAATCGAGTATCCAACGCAACGCCATCTGCGCCATCGTCATACCATCGGGAACCAGCGGCTTCAATGCATCCGCCAGTTCAACACCTTTTTCGAACGACAGTCCGGCGAAGGTTTCGCCGATGTTGAAAACTTCGCCATTGCGATTGTAATGGCGATGGTCGATTTCGGGAAATTGGGTGTCTTTCGTAAATTTGCCTGTCAAGAGACCACTTGCCAGAGGAAGGCGGATAACAAGGGCCACATTTTTTTCGCGGGCTTTTTCGAATAGAACGGCGATGGGTTTCTGGCGAAAGATATTGAAGATGATTTGCAGAGAACTGAGTCCTTCCTGTTCCAGACAGAACAACGCTTCATCCATAGATTCCACGCTGGCTCCCCAATGCAGGATCTTTCCATCCCGCTGCAATCGGCGAAGCCAATCGAACACGTCTCTTTTATGCAACTCGCTGGGTGGAACGCAATGTAATTGAAGTAAATCCAATACCTCGACTCCCAGCCGCTTGAGCGAAGCCTCTGTGTGATGGGTGAATGTTTCCCGGGAGAAGTTATAGGGCCATCCTGGTTCGGGGTAACGTCCCAGTTTGGTGGCTACATAAATCCGTTCCGGCCAATTTTTTATAAACCGTCCAATGAGCGTCTCGCTACGTCCCAGACCGTAGACATCGGCCGTGTCAATGAAATTAACACCCCGTTCGGCGGCGGATTTCAACACTTGCATGGCTTCGTCTTCGCGGACTTCCCCCCACCCTCCGCCGATTTGCCAGGCACCCAGGCCGATTTCCGAAATCTTGATATTGGTATGATTAAATGCTCGGAATTTCAAAGAAGTTCTCCTTCGCACCCGCGTGGAAAAAACCATCTATAGGGTTTTTCCGGGTTCAACCCAGGAATACTTTTTGAGATAATATCGTCGATAAATGAAAAATTCTATACGGAGCGTTATGCAATGATAAAGGGTAACGATTGGTACTATCGATGCGAAATGACAGTCTTTCTTTTGTGGATTGGCACGGGATTCGCTTTTGCGTCGGAGACGGCATTGGTGGATGCATCGAAATTCACCTCTCTACAGGAAGCGTTTAACGCTGTCCCCGAGAAAGGCGGTGTCGTTCGCATTCCGCCGGGGACTTATGAAATCGATCGTCCCCTGGTTCTGGAACGGGAAAACACGCGCGTGGAAGGAAGCGGGACGGCTACCCATATTGTCAATAAGAACAAAAAAGGAGAACCCGCGTTGATCCTTCGTCATAAGAACTATCCCCAAGACAAAAACGCACGCGCTTGGCGCGTGCAACTGGCGGATTTCCGCATCAGCGGCTCGACCGAAAGCGGCGACGGCATCCTCGCGCAGGGAATCGACGAAATTTATATCCACGGGATGTCGATCGATCATAACGGCGGACACGGTATTAATTTGATCGACGGCTACGAAGATCCCCGTATATCCGATTCGATCATCACATACAACGCCAAGGCGGGTCTGAATCTGGAGGGATGCCACGACATCGTTGTGAATGGCAATCAGTTCGAAGAGAACCAGGATGCCGTGCGTTGTATCGATGGATATAACCTCTGCATGAATGGCAACAACCTGGACGATCACCTGCGGCATGGCGTGGTGATCGAAAATACCTACGGCTCAGTGCTTTCCGGTAACATGATCGAAGAATGCCGTGGCGTCGGCGTGGTATTGGATCGCGATTGTTACGGAATCACAGTCAGCGCCAATGTCATCGCTCATA